>JAUUZB010000321.1 GCA_030590185.1 Deltaproteobacteria bacterium | reverse complement strand
CCTGCGTAGGTGACCTCGGGGGTTGGCGCGGAGAAGGGCAGATCGAGCACCGCGAGGCAGAGCAACATCTCGGTCAGGTTGCCCGTGGCGCGCAGGAGCTCGGGGGAGAGGAACGGGCCCTCGCCGTCGTGCTCGGCGAAGTCGCGCCAGAAGGAGTTGGCGGTGATGAGCTCCGCATCCTGCTGGCCGATGGTGAGACGGTAGTAGTTGCTCTCAGCCCACTCCTGAGTCTTGTCTTGCTTGCGGAAGTAAGGGCGGACCGACTCCTCCCGGGCCCGCAGGTCGTCGAGGTCCCCGCCGAAGTCGTCGCGCATCTCCGGTTCCGGCTCCTCCTCGGCGCACTCCTCCGGCTCATCCCACTCCTCGTCGTCGTCCTCGTCGTAGTCGGCGTCGGCGGAGAGCTCCATCGCCACCGATGCCGCGAGGCCGCCCGAAGGGCCACCGCCGCCGAAAAGGTCTTCCTCGAGGGCTCTCTTTCCCATGGCGACGGAGAGCCGGGGTCGAGGCTTGCTCGACTTCTTCTTTGCGTCGGCAAAGCCGATACCGTCATCGTCATCGAGGGCGCCGGTGCCGAGGGCCGAGGCGAACAGCAGGTCATCCTGTTCGAGGTCAGAGGGCTCGACCTCGAGTAGATCCCGGATGCGCCGCGTGATCTTACCCGGCTCATCACCGCCCACCCGGCCGGCGAGCAGGATTTGTTCTACCAAGTTGAGCTGGCCGTGTGCCCAGGGCTCGAGGTAGCGGTCGAGCTCCTCCCCGAGCAGGTAACGATCCATGAAGGTCTTTTGCCGTTTGTGTCGCAGGTGCGGCGCGATCACCGCGCCGAAGAACTCTGGATCCTTGCGGGACAAAAACAGGTGCAGCTCGTGGCAGGCGAGCTCGTCGTACCGCTCGCGCCTCTCGCCTTCGCTGAGCTCGGGCCAATCTGTCATGAAACGGAACTTGGCCAAGCCGTCGTTGCCGGAGAGGGTGAGCAGCAGGTTGAAGGCGGAGCGCAGATCCGGGTAACGCTCCATCTCCGCGGTGGTGATGTCGTCGAGGGTGAGCGTTCCACCGCTGTCGAGGCCGGCTCGCTCTTTCTTCTCAGTATAGTGACCAAGAGGATCGAGTCCGTCGATCAGACTCAGGTCCTGGGTCCCGAGCGCCGTTGGTGGCAGGGTGATCTCCCGCATCACGGCGGCGGAGCGATCGAGGGCGAGCAGCCGGATTTGGCTGGCGTCACCGAGGTCGGAGCGGTCGACCCGGACCCGCCCCTCGGCGTTGGGCCGCAGGTTGGTCAGGAGCCGGGCCGGTTCCGCTAGGAAATCGAGGTTCGCGAACTGGCTGGTGTCCTGGACGGAAGCCGGCGTGGATGCGGGCGGGGGCGCAGCGCCCCTACGGGAGCGTTCCTTGGCCGCCTTGGGCGCTTCTCCCTTGGCCAGGTCTTCGAGGTCGGTGGAGCTCTCGCGCACCGGCCAGGGGTTGAGCAACAGCCCCGGTCGGGTGAGCAGGTTGCCGGGGGATTTTTGCGCGTACTTGCGCTCTAGGATGTAGCGGTACTCGTCACCGATGTCGCGGCCCGAGAGATAACGCGAGCGCGGCGGCTCGATGCGATCCTGGCCGAGGCCGGGCCCGCGCACGGTGCCGAGTAGCCTGGCCATGTCGTGGGCCGGGGCGAGCTGGGTAGCGGTCAGGTGCAGGCGGGTTTGCTCGGTGGCGTGGCCCAGGGTGATCTCGATCCGCTCGTCGTCGATGTCGACCGTTCGGATCTGGAGCGGCCGGTTGTCATCGCATTGGAGGCGCCGACCAGGGGAGAGGAGCCAGTCCCGGACCTGTTCGCCCGCGGCGATCCGTAGCTGCACGGTTCGTCCGAGCTCCTTGATGACCAACTGATAGTCCCCAGGCGGGAGACCCTGGATCCGCAGGCGACCGTTTTCGATCCCCAGGGACGAGAAGCGATCGGCGAGAAAGCTCCCGCCCCGCAGCTCGAGTAGGGCAAAGGCCCAGCGCTCGGGCCGGGTGGCGGCGCCCACGTAGGGGAGCTCGACCTCCTCGTCGGCGCGGCCGTGGACCACGGCCGGGTAGTGGCAGCTGTCTGGACGCAGGGGCCAAGATTCTCGGACGGCGCCGGTGGTGGTGGCCGAGAGATGGGTGATGTCGGTGAGGGCGCCGAGCGCTATTTGCCCACCCTCGTCGGTTTGTAGGGTTTGATCGACCTCGCCGGTGAAGTCGCGGTGACGCAGCTCGAGGTTGACGATCGCCCGAACCCGCGGCTCGCCGGATTTGCCCAGGAGCATCAAGGTGTAGCCGGCGTCGCTGTGGTTGAGGTGCAGATCCTCGACCGCGTCGCTCCGATCGATGGCGTTGAGGGTAAAGGCATGGCGGGCGGTCAGCTCCACCGGCTTGCCGCGGCTAACGTTCTGCACCCGGGCGCGCAGGGTAAAAGCGATTTGACTCAGGCCCTCCGGGACCTTGAAGGTGCAGACCGTCTCTTCTTCGCTGCGCAGCTCGAGGTCGGTGATCTCGCGGCTGGCGCTCACCCCGTGCCGATCGGTGGACTCGATCACCAGTCGGGTTTCCTCGAGGAGCTTCAGGCTCACCGGGACATTGTGAAGGGAAATGTGCGGGCGAAGGATCACCTGCGCGTCGCGCCGGGCGAGCAGGGTCTCGCGGTCGACGTAGAAGTCGGTCTGGAAGCCGTAGTCCTCGCCGAGGTGGTAGAGGTTGTCGAGCACCGCGAATTCGCCGTGGCACAGCACGATGTTTTGGCGCCCCGGGCGGGTGCTGAACGGAATTCGGATTTGCCCCTCGTCGTCGGCGTGGTGTTGGCGGCCGCCCAGCCAGATCGAGGCGTCGTCGAGTACCCGATTGTCTTCGTCGAGCACGGTCAGGACGTGTCCGGCCGCGCCCACCCGACTGAGGTAGCGCAGGGTGCCCTTGCGGATCAGGGCCCGGCTGCTCTTGCCGTTGCCGATCAACTCCACCACCCAGATCCCTGGCCCCATGAGAGATGGGAAGCTCAGCTCGCGCCGCACCCGGCGGATGGGGGGCTCGTCGTAGGTGTGGGTGTGCTCTTCGCTCGCCACGAGGCCGTCGAGGTCGAGGCCCGTGTCGAGCTCGCGGTCTTGGGTGCGGTAGAAGTTGAGGGTGTTGATCTCGAAGACCTTGACCACCAGGGTCTCGATGTTTTTGACGTCGACGCCAAGGGTCACCGGATCGTTGGCGCGGAAGGTCTCTGGGTTGTCGATGGCCAGATCGATGTCGACCCGCTCCTTGAGCGCCGAGTAGGCGCTCGGGTCGTCGAGCATCGAGTACCAACTCTCGGCGTCACCGATGCCGCGCAGCAACTTGGTGGTGGCGAAGATCGGGCGCAGAAAGTCGCCGCGAAGATAGACCTCGAAGTCGGCCATCGATTCTTCGCTGGCGAAGAAATGGGCCAGGTAGTCGTTGATCAACGCCTCGTCGTCGCCCGCCCGGGGCAGCAGGGTCAGCGATTGGAAGTCGGCGCGCAGGTCGACGAGGTCGTCGTGTTTCTCCAGATACTCGGGCGCCACGTAGCCGGCCCGACGCGGCAGGGCCAGGTAAGTGAGGAGCCGCCCGCGGTCGAACGTCCCGGTGCGACGGTCGTGGTCGAGGCGGTGGTAGAGGAGGTGTGCCTTGAGGGAGTTGAAGCTGGGCGCCAGGTCCGCGACCGTGTTCCACAGGGTGTCGAGATGGGCGCGGCGTTCGCTCGGGTCGTTTTCCCAATCGACGTCCGGGTTGGGTTGGCGCTTGCTGAGCAGCGTCTCCACGAAGGCGCTGTCTTGCCAGAGCTTGGGTAGTTTGTCGACGAGGGCCTCGAGTTGGGTCGCGAGGAGCTTGCGATGGATCGACAGGGAGCCAAACCCGCCGCTGCGTTTGTAGGCGAGATCGGCCGCGACCATCTCCACTAGTGTGTCGTGGTCCGGACGCTCCAGGCGTTGGAGCAGCGCGCGCCGGCGTTCATTCCTGAGGTCGCGCCCCATGAGCCATTCCGAGGCGCTGGTGTTGAAGCCGCTGAGGTCGCGGTGTTCGGCTAAGGCGATCTCGGTGAGTGCCTCGCGGCTGATCGATTCCGCGGCCAGCTCGCTCGGGTATTGCGTCTCTTCCTCTTCCACCCGGCGTTGGTGGTCGAGCTCCGGGTCGAGCTCGTCGCGCAGGTACTCGAGGGTGCCTTCTGGATCCTCGCCAAAGGAGAGCAATGCCTGGCGGTGGAGGATCTCGCGGTAACGCTCGGTCTCGCCGTGGCGCTCGAGCCATGGCTCGAGGAGATCGTCGATCTGTCCGAGCCGCCCGGCGTGTTGATGCTGCAGGCAGTGGAAGAAGTAGTAGTCCTCGGTGCCGGGGATCAACTGCTCGAGAACGTCGTCCCGGTCGTCGCTCAGGGCAAAGGCCTCGCGGAAGGTGGCATTTTCCATGGCCGGCACCATTCCACAGGGGTTGGGCCAAAAGCTAGACGCACGCCTTGCCTACGGGCAGCCGGGCGATTATTGACCCCAAACCGTGACCCAAGAGACCAAGCAACACCTTCTGGAAGCCGCCCGGACCGGCGATCGCGCCGCCATGGAAAAGCTCCTCCAGGCGGAGCAGTCCCGCATCTATCGCTACAGCATGAAGATGTGCGGCCACCCCGAAGACGCCGCGGACGTGCTCCAGGAGACTCTCCTGACCGTGGCCCGATCGCTTGGGGATTTTCGTGGTGAGTCCTCCCTCTCGACCTGGCTGTTCACCATTGCCCGGAGCTTCTGCGGCAAAAAACGGCGCAAGAGCAAGTTCGCCCCGGCCCGCGAGGATTCTCTGGAGACCGACGCCAGCAGTGAGGTTATGGCCCTCGCCAACCCGAACGACGATCCTGAGGCCGAGGCATCGAGCCAGCAGGTGCGCGTGGCCCTCGACCGCGCCATCGGCACCCTCGATCCGATGTACCGCGAGGTGCTCGTCCTGCGCGACATCGAGGGCCTCGGCGCCAAGGAGGTCGGTGAGGTGCTCGGCCTGACCGTGGCCGCGGTCAAGTCGCGTCTGCACCGGGCCCGTTCGTCGGTACGTGACAACCTGGCGCCGTTTCTCAACCCCGAGGCGGAGCTGCCGGGCGCAGGCTGCCCCGACATCGCTGAGTCGTTATCGCTTCACCTGGAGGGTGACCTGAGCCCCCATGCGTGTGCCGAAATGGAGCATCATATCGCGACCTGTGGAGGCTGCAAGACGACCTGTGACACGCTGCGCGAGACCCTGCGGCTGTGTAAGTCCACGGTGGCGCCGGCGGTGCCGGAGGAGATCGCTAGCTCGGTGCGGGTGGCGATCACGAACTACCTCGCTGAGCGGTAGGGGCGTCCTGCGGCATCCGTCTCGCGGATCCTTCAGAAGGTATTCAGATCGAGGGTCTCGGTTTTCGCTCGTTCTTGGTGCGTCCTCACCGCGGAGACATCATCGCTGGACCCGTCGACAACCTGATGGAGGGCCTTCCTCGCTCCGAAAACACCGACGTGCTGACGCCTCCGCGGCGGGCGCGAATCGAATCCTTGCACCAGTCGTGCCACCAATTCCCGCTCGCACGGGCGCGTTCCCACACGCCTTAATGAAGACTGGATGACCTCCATCCGGGGCAAGTTTCCCCAGCGCGTGGCGAAACGCCACAGCCACCGAACCTCACCTACCCGCCCGTTGCCCTACCACGGGCCGGAGGCATGATTTCCCCCAACCTCGAGTTGGCACTCTACGTGCAAAACCTCACGTCGTAACTGACGCGGAGGTTTCGAGTGCCCCAACCAACTGAACTCTTCGAGGGTCCCTTCTTCGACCGGGATTGGTCTGCAGGTT
>JAUUZB010000715.1 GCA_030590185.1 Deltaproteobacteria bacterium | reverse complement strand
GTTTGGAGGATCATCGAGGCTCCTGTTCTTCTTACTGTATAGCGGAAAAAAGGTGTCTCGTCAACACACAATATGGCGATTTGTCGTTGAATATCCAGCGGTTGGGACGACTTCATCGCGACATCCATGTCATGGTTGTGGGCGATTAGTGTGTAAGTTCCGTTCGCACGACCGCCAAAAGTGCCAAGCGCGCCAAGCGCGCCAAGGCGGGGCACCTTCCCACGCCAGCTTGGCGATCTTGGCGTCTTGGCGGTTTATTGAGCGCCGCGCCTCCGCGGCCGGCGATCCCCGCCCTGTCTTGCCCAATTCCCCGCCTTCGTCTCCAGCGATCCCAGCCTCATCCCACCCCGCTGCAAACCCCGTGCCGTCTAGTATGATGAAATCAAAGGATCTTTTCGTCTATAGCCCCCCCGATTTTTCTTGACGCTGTGCGGCGATCGGCGTTAGAAGCGCCCCGACAGGTTGAGCAACATTCCAATCGAACATCCCAGAAGCAATCCATGGATCTCGACGTTACATACCTGATTCAACTCGGGTTGATTCTCTGCGCCGTCGTCGTCGTGAACAGCCTTCTGCTGCGGCCGGTGTTGAAGATCATTCAGCTGCGCCAGGAAAAGATCGAGGGCGCCAACGCTGACGCACTGCGCCTCACCGATCTCGGTGACAGCGACCAAATGAGCTACCAGGTTCGCATGCGCGAAGCCCGCGACGCGGCCTCCCGCGAGCGAGAGGAGTTGCGTGGCGAGGGTCGCGACGAGGAGCGCAAGCTCCTCAATCAGGTGCGCGCCGATCTCGCCCAGAAACTCGCCGACGCCCGCGGTGAGATCCGCAAGGCCGAGGATGACGCCCGCCTCGAGATCGCCGACGACACCCACAAGATGTCGCGCAGCCTCGCGGAGAAGGTTCTGGGCCGGGAGATTTCGGCATGAAGCAGTTGCGTGACCTCATACGGCGTTGGCTCGGGACGGCCAGTGGACGTCGCGTGCTGGCGGGCACGGCGGGCGCAGCGGCAATGCTGCTCTGTGGCGTGGCCAGCGGCTCCGGGGCCGGCCACGTCTGGTCAATCTTTAAGAACCACGACATCAACAACAGCGCCGCCCTCGAGCGCAACGAGCTGCCCCCGGTCTTCGAAGCGCTGCACGAGCCCGTCACGGAGGCTGAGCTCGATCAGGTGCTCGCCACCATCGATCACGACAATAACGGCGCGGTCGAGTTCGAGGAGCTGGTGCATTGGACCGAGCGGCCCAACTACTGGACCTGGTCGAGCCACAAGCCGCCCACCGGCTGGTTCTGGATCGACTTCGTCATCTTCGTGGTGGCCATGGTCTACTTCGTCCGCAAGCCGGTTCAGGACGCTTTCAAGAAGCGGCACGACACTATCAAGAAGAATCTCGATGCGGCCCAGGCCACCCACGAGAAGGCGCTCGCCCATCGCGAGGAGTACCGCGACAAGCTCGCCCGGGTCGAGGAGGAGGCCAAAAAGCTCGTCTCTGGCGCCAAGGAGGACGGCGCCACCATCCGCGAGCGGATCATCGAGGCGAGCAAAACGTACGCCGATCGCCTGCGCATCGACTCTGACGCGGCCGTGGGCCAGGAGGAGCAGCAGGCCCGCTGGCGGCTGCGCCAGGAGATCGCCTACGAGATTTTGCGCGAGGCCGCAGGCACCCTCGAGACCGAGATCGCCGCCCAGGACCAACAACGCCTCATCGAACAGACCATCACCGACGTCGAGCAGGGCACCGGTGAGCTCGCCCGGGTTCTGGAAACCGTCGGAGGTGCGCCATGAGTGCCGTCGCCCGTCGATACGCCCTGGCCGCGATCGAGGCTGCTCAGGATCAGGGGGGCCAAACAGCGGTCGAAGAGATCGCCACCGGGATGCGCGCCTTCCGCACCGCCTACCACGATGTGCCCGAGCTCCACGATCTGGTCACCAACCCGGCCCTCGCCGGCCAGCGCCAGGCGGTGCTCGAGTCCGTGGGCCGGGACCTCGGCATCACCGACCTGGCCGTGACCCTGATCGTTCTGCTCACCGACAGCAAGCGCATCAACGAGCTCAACGCGGTCACCGACGCGATCCTAGCCATCGCCGACGAGCGTCTCGACCGGGTTCGTGCCCACGTCATTGCCGCTGTCGAGCTCAGCGACGACCAAAAAATGCGCCTGGCGGCGGCGTTGGAGAAACGCGTCGGCCACCCGGTCATCCTCGACATCACGATCGATCCCGCCATTCTGGGCGGGTTGGTTTGCAAGGTAGGCAGCTACACGATCGACAGCAGCGTCAAACGCCAGCTGGAGATTATGAGCGAGCGCCTACACAACGACTGAAATTTTTCTTGAGGCGAGATTCCCATGCAGATCCGCGCTGAAGAAATCAGCAGCATCATCAAACAGCAGATCACCGACTACGATAAGAAAGTCGATGTTGCCGAGACCGGCACCGTCCTTTCCGTCGGCGACGGTATCGCTCGGCTCTACGGTCTGAGCTCCGCCATGGCCGGTGAGACGGTCGAGTTCAGCAACGGCGTGCGCGCCCTCGTTCTCAACCTCGAGAGCGACTCGGTGGGCGTCGCCATCATGGGTCACGACACCGACATCAAGGAGGGCGACACGGTCAAGCGTACCGGTGAGATCGCCTCGGTGCCGGTCGGCGAGGAGCTGCTCGGTCGCGTGGTCGACGCCCTCGGTAACCCCATCGACGGCCAGGGTGAGATCAAGGCCAAGCAGCGTTCCCGCATCGAGGTCAAGGCGCCGGGCATCCTGCCGCGCCAGTCGGTCAAGGAGCCGCTGCAAACCGGCATCAAGGCCATCGACTCGATGATCCCCATCGGCCGCGGCCAACGCGAGCTCATCATCGGCGACCGCCAAACCGGCAAAACCGCCGTCGCCATCGACACCATCATCAACCAAAAGGGCGGCGACGTGGCCTGTATCTACGTCGCCATCGGCCAAAAACAGTCGACGGTCGCCCAGGTGGTTGACAAGCTCAAGGCCGAAGGCGCCATGGAGTACACCACCGTGGTCGCGGCCTGCGCCTCCGACCCGGCGCCCATGCAGTACCTCGCCCCTTACGGCGGCGTCACCATGGGCGAGTACTTCCGCGACAACGGCAAGCACGCGCTCATCATCTACGACGATCTCTCCAAGCAGGCCACCGCCTATCGTCAGTTGTCGCTGCTGCTGCGCCGCCCGCCGGGCCGCGAGGCGTATCCGGGCGACGTTTTCTATCTGCATAGTCGTTTGCTCGAGCGCGCCGCCAAGATGAGCGACGCCGAGGGTGGCGGCTCCTTGACCGCCCTGCCGATCATCGAGACCCAGGCCGGTGACGTCTCGGCCTACATCCCGACCAACGTCATCTCGATCACCGACGGTCAGATCTTCCTCGACACCGACCTGTTCAATTCGAACCAGCGGCCGGCGGTCGACGTTGGTCTCTCGGTCTCCCGGGTCGGCGGCAACGCCCAGACCAAGGCGATGAAGAAAATCGCCGGTACCCTGCGCCTCACCCTGGCCCAGTACCGCGAGATGGCGGCCTTCGCCCAGTTCGGTTCCGACCTGGATAAGGCCACCCAGGAGCAGCTCGCCGCGGGCCAGCGGCTCACCGAGATGCTCAAGCAGGGCCAGTATGTGCCGCAGCACGTCGGTTTGCAGATCACCCAGATCTACGCCGGCACCCAGACCATGCCGGGCGAGACCTCGACCTGGATCCGCGACTACCCCGCCGAGGACATCCCCCGCTACTGCAACGAGCTCGAGGAGTTCGTCGCCGCCAAGCACCCCAAGATGCCCGAGGATATCTTGGC
>JAUUZB010000276.1 GCA_030590185.1 Deltaproteobacteria bacterium | reverse complement strand
GCCAAAGGCGCTGTGGGAGTACTTGGCGTTGATGGTCGCCAGAACGATATCGATGTCTGTGCCGGTGTCTGTGTCTGTGCGGGCCATGGCCTAGCCGCGGGACCGGCCGCAGAAGCGGTAGACGCTCGCCGGGCGCTTGCCGGTGATCCGGCGGCCGGGAGCTTTCTCGAGGATGCCGTCGGTCTGCATGCGCAGGGTGCGGCGGCGGAAGTTCCCCGGGTCGTAGGTCACGCCCTGGATCACCTCGTGCACGGCGCGCAGCTCGGCGATGGTGAAGGTCTCCGGCACCAGCTCAAAGGCAATGTTGGTGTAGTCGAGCTTGCCGCGGATGCGCTCGAGGGCGGCGTCGAGGATTTGGCGGTGGTCAAAGGCTAAGGGCTCGCTGGCCAACTCGTTGACCGAGGCCCAATGCGCCTCGGCGGCGTCGCCCCCGGCCCGCACGAAGGGTGCGAGGGTGGGGCGGACCAGCGCGTAGTAGGCCACCGAGATGACGCGCCCGCGCGGGTCACGGCGCGCCGCACCGAAGGTATAGAGCTGCTCGAGAAAGACCGAGGCGTCGGGCAGGCCGGTCTCCTCGTTCAGCTCGCGTGCGGCGGCCGCCTCGAGGTCTTCGCCCGGGTCCTCGGCCCCATCGCCGACCCGCACGAACCCGCCCGGCAACGCCAGGCTACCTTTATAGGGCGCCTCGCCCCGGTGGATCACCAGCAGCTTGAGGTCGGCGTCCAGAATGGTGAGGACCACTAGATCGACGGCCACCGCGGGACGCGGATAGTCCGCCAGGGATCTCGGGTCGGCACTGCCCACGTCACGCACCGGAGATGGAGA
Source organism: Deltaproteobacteria bacterium (assembly GCA_030590185.1). The sequence continues at coordinate 5,429 of JAUUZB010000276.1, read as the reverse complement.
AGGGCAGCTCGGCGGGGCCGTAGCGGCGCCGGTCTGGTTCGTTGCCCATGGCGAAGCGCAAGGTGTTGGTGTTGAGAAGCTCCGGGTGTCCGATCCACAGGCGGCGGTGGGGCTCACCGTCGCGGCTCAGCTCTCGGACATAGGGGTGCTTCGGCTTTTGGCCCGGGGCTTCGATGACCAGGCGACGCTCTCCGGGCAGTTGCAGCTCGGCCCGCTCGAACAGCGGCGAGCCGAGCACCCAGCTCGGATCCCCGGGGCACAGCGGGTAGAGCCCGAGGGCGCTGAGCACGTACCAGGCCGACATCTCGCCGTTGTCCTCGTCCCCCGGCAGCCCGGTCCAGCTATCATTATATAGCTCGTTCAGCACCCGGCGGACCCAGTGCTGGGTGAGATCGGGCCGGCCGGCGGCGGCAAACAGGTAGAGGGCGTGGTGCACCGGCTGGTTGCAGTGGGCGTACTGGCCAAAGCCGGCCAGGGCCATCTCGGTCATTTCGTGGATCTCGCGCCCGTAGGTTCCCACCCGGAAGGTAGGCTCGGTGGCGAGCATCTCCTCGAGCCGCGCCACCAGGCGGTCCGGGCCGCCGTGTAATCGGGCGAGACCGGCCGGGTCGTGGGGCACCGCCCACAGGTAGTGCCAGGCGGAGCCTTCGATGAAAGGGCCGCCCCAGGTGCACGGGTCGAAGGGTTGCTGCCAACGGCCGTCCGCGAGCCGGCCGCGGAAAAAACCGACCTCGGGATCAAAGACCTCGCGGTAGCTCAGGGAGCGTCGTCGCAGACGCTGGGCCTCCCCCCGCTCACCGAGGGCCTCGGCGATTTGGCTGGCGCAGAAGTCGCCGTAGGCGAAGTCGAGGGTACGTGAGACCGCCCACTCCTGCTCGTCGGCTGGTACATAGCCGAGCTCTTCATACCGGGCGAGGCCCAAGCGGCCAAACCGTCCGCCTGGGTCACCGGGACGTGAGGCGTTTTGATACACTGCCTCATGGGCGGCCTCTCGGGAGAAACCGTCGACCCCGCGGCTGATGGCGTCGGCAAAGACCGCGTCGGCGTGGGTGCCGACCATGCGGGCTCGATGCCCAGGGCTCGACCATTTCGGCAGCCAGCCCCCCTCGCGGTAGGCGTTGAGCCAGCCGTCGAGAATCGGTGAGAGCCGGTCCGGGTAGAGTAGGGCGAGCAAGGGATAGACCGTCCGGTGGGTTTCCCAGAAGCCGTTGTCGGCAAAGAGCACCCCGCCACGGACGCTGCCGTCGTAGGGGGAGTAGTGTCGCACCTTGCCGCCGTCACCGCTCTCGTACCAACGCCGCGGGAAGCAGAGGGCTCGGTACAGCGCCGTGTAGAAGGTGCGGCGTTGGGCCCGGCTGGCACCTTCGATTTGGACTCGGCCGAGAAGCTCCCGCCACTCGGCGGCCGCCTGGTCGTTGAGGGTCGCCGGGGTCTGCCCCTCGAGCTCCTGGCGGATGGCGACCACGGCGCCCTTTTCGCCGATGAAGGAGGTGCCGATCTCGACCAACACCTCCCGAGCCCCCTCGGTCTCTATTTCTATGTAGCCGGCCGGGCTGCCGGTGGTGGCGGTGGTGGCTGGGTCGACCTCCACCGCGTGGAAGCGGGTCACCGGGTGGGAGCAGCGCAGGGCGAAGTGGCAGGCGAACCCCTCTGGGACGCCGCCGGAGTTGGCGCGGCTATGCCCGAGGAGCAACTTCGCCTCGCGGTCGAAGCTCAACCGGGAGCGCAGGGAGAACTGGTCGATGATCAGGCGTAGCTCGTCGCAGCCATCGGGTGGCCGGATTCGCAGCAGGCCGCCATGCTCGGTCGGCACGAGCTCCACACGGAGGCCGTAGCGCAGCAGGAATGCCTCGAAGCGATGGGGGGCGATGGTGGTGTCGTCGCCGCGGAAGGCAGAGGCGCGCGCCCGCGGGTCGAGCACCACCGGCCCGGTCTGCACCATGAGGGTGAAGTGACCGTAGTCGCCGATCCATGGGCTCGGCTGGTGGGTGAGGCGCAGGCCCTGGAGCTTTGGGCCGCGCGGGGAGAAGAACCAGTTGGTGGCCTGGCTGGTCTGCGGTGACCAGTTGACCATGCCGTGGGGCCGGGTGATCAGCGGCAGGGTGTTGCCGTTGGAGAAGTAGAAGTCGGAGTCGGTTCCGATCAGGGGATCGACATCGGTCAGATCAAAACCCACTCGGCCCTCCAGATCTCTCGCCCTTCTAAACTCCGCGCGCGGTGCCCTCAGGAATAAATAGCCTCCTCGCCATCCGGATCAAAGAAGTAGAGCGCCCCGGCCGCCGATTTGAATCCGCAATTCTCCCCCTTGGCGGGAGCCTCCTCCGGCACGACCCGGGCGAGCAGGGTGCCCTCCCCAACCTGCACGGTCACGTAGGTCTCAGCGCCATAGGGCTCGACCACCGAGGCGCGGCCGGTGAACTCCGCCTCCGCGGTCGGGCAGGGCTCCAGCTTCTGCGGGCGAACGCCGACCCAATACTCGGTCTTGCCGCGGGACTCGAGCAGCCCACGCAGATCAGCCGCCGGGGTGATCGCTACCCCCTCGCCGGTCAGCGCACCGTCGGCGAAGCGCAGTCGGAAGAAGTTCATGGATGGGCTGCCGATGAACCCGGCCACGAAGCGGTTGGCGGGGCGGCGGTAGGTCTCCAGCGGTGGGGCGACCTGCTGGATGATCCCGGCGTTGAGGATGACGATTCGATCGGCGAGGGTCATCGCCTCCACCTGGTCGTGGGTCACGTAGACCGTGCTGATCTGCAGCTCGTCATGGAGCTTAGCGAGCTCGGCGCGCATGGTGTCGCGCAGCTTGGCGTCGAGGTTGGAGAGCGGCTCGTCCATCAAGAAGGCCTTGGGCTCGCGTACCACCGCCCGGCCGATGGCGACGCGCTGCCGTTGGCCCCCGGAGAGCTCCGCAGGCAGACGGTTGAGCAGGGGCCCGAGCTCGAGCATGCGCGCCGTGGCCTCCACCCGCTCGTTGATCTCCCGCTTCGGCAGGCGGAGGTTCTCCAGGCAGAAGGCGATATTCTCGCGCACCGTCATGTGCGGGTAGAGGGCGTAGTTCTGGAAGACCATGGCGATGTCGCGCTCGCCCGGCTCGAGGCGGTCGACCCGCCGGTCGCCGATCCAGATTTCGCCCTCATCGACCGTCTCGAGACCGGCGATCATGCGCAGCGCGGTGCTCTTGCCGCACCCCGAGGGGCCGAGCAGCACCAGGAACTCCTGGTCCGCGATGGTCAGGCTCATCTCCTTGAGCACGACCACGTCGCCATAGGCTTTCTTGATCTTCTTGAGCTCGATGCGGGCCACGTCGGTTATCCCTTCAGGCCGGTCAGGGTGATGCCCTTGATGATTCGGCGTTGCATGATCACGAAGAGCAGCAACACCGGGATCACCACGAGGTTCGAGGCGGCGATGATCAGGTGGTACTCGACCCCGTGGGCGCCGGCGAATGACTGCAACCCCACCGGCAGGGTGAAGATCTCCCGGCGGGAGGTGACGATCAGCGGCCAGAGCAGCGCGTCCCAGTTGGCGATGAAGGTGAAGATCGCCAGGGCGGCGACCGCTGGGCGCACCTGGGGCAGCACGATGCGGCGGAAGATCTTCCACTCGCTGGCGCCGTCGATGCGAGCCGACTCGAGCAACGCGTCCGGTACCCCGGACATGAACTGGCGCATCAGAAAAACGCCAAAGGCGCTCATCAGGCCCGGGAACATCAAGCCGAGGTAGGTGTCCACCATGCCCACGCTGCTCGCCATGGAGAACCAGGAGATGACCAACATTTCGAGCGGGATCATCATGGTGCTCAGGATGGCGACGAAGACGATCTGCCGGCCACGGTATGTGAACTTGGCCAGGGAGTAGCCGCCGAGGGTGGAGGTCGCGCAGACGCTGAGCGTCACGACCACCGCGATGACCAAGCTGTTGAGATACCAGCGACCGAACAGGCCGGTGTTGAGGACCTCCACGTAGTTTGCCAGGGTCGGCGCGTCCGGCAGCAGGCTCGGGGTGACGGTGAGGATCTCGTTCGGTGGCTTGAACGAGCTGAACAGGCTCCACAGGAACGGGAACAGGGTGAAGCACCCGCCGGCGATGAGCGCCGCGTAGATCGCGATTCGCCGGGCCATCTCAGTACGCGACGTCTTTCTGTAGGAACTTCATCTGCAACAGGGTGATGGTCAGAATGATCACAAAGAGAACCACGGTCATGGCGGCGCCGTAGCCCATGCGGTGCTCATGGAAGGAGACCTCCACCAGGTGGGAGACGATGCTGGCGGTGGAGCCGAGGGGGCCGCCGTCCTTGGTCATCACCAGGATCTCACCGAAGATCTTGAGGGCGCGCATCACCCCCATCACCGACAGGAAGACGATCGTCGGGCTCAGCAGCGGCACCGTGATCCGTCTCAGAATGCGCCAGCGCGTCGTGCCGTCAATGCGCGCCGCCTCGTAGACCGACTCAGGGACCCCCTGCAGGCCGGCCAGGAAGATCACGATGTTGAAACCGAGGTTCTTCCACACCGACATCAGGGCGATCGACGGCAAGGCCATTGTGGTGCTGTGCAGGAAGGGCAACTGGATCCCGAAGGGCGCCGCCAGCTGGTTGATCGGCCCGAAGGTCGGGTCGTAGAGCCAGCTCCAGATGTAGCCGCTCGCCACGATCGAGGTGATCACCGGGATGAAGTAGATGGTGCGAAACAGACCGGCGGCGCGGATGCCGGCGTTGAGCAGGAGTGCCGCGGCCAGGGAGAGGACCAGGCTCGCCGGAACGATCAGTAGGACGTAGAGGAAGGTGTTGGCCAGGGCACCGAGGAAAGTGTCATCGGCCAAGAGGCGCAGGTAGTTGTCGAGCCAGACCAGCTCGCGCTCGCCGGTGAGGAAGTTGTAGTCGAAGAAGCTGAGCGCCAGGGTTTGGAAGAGCGGGAAGATGTTCACCAGGGCAAAGAAGATCACCACCGGCGCTACGAAGATCAGCCCCCAGCCCTGGCTGGAGAGGCGCCATCTCGCGTGACTCACAGCGCCTCCAGGGTAGCGTTGACCGCGGAGGCGGCGCGCTCGAGCGCCTCGGCAGGTTCGGCGTCTTTGTAGATCACCTCGTCGATGCAATCGATGATGGCGCGTCGGTAGGGGGTCTCGTCCTTTTTGAGGGAGGCGCGGGTGTAGGGCATCTGGGCGAGGAAGGGCCGCAGGGGCGCGAGCTCCGCGAGGAAGGCCTCATCCTCGAGCACCTCGCGGCGCACGGGCAGCTCGCCGGTGGCGCGGGACCAGGCCTTCATGGCCCGGTAGGTGGAGATGAAGGCCAAAAAGCGGACCGCCACGGCTCGCTGCTCCGGGGTGGCGCGCGCCGAGATCGCGGTGCCCCAGCTGTTGCCATAGGTGGCGCGAATGCCCAGGGGCGAGGTTGGTAACGGCGCCACGCCGAAGTCGAGGTCCTTGCCGTG
>JAUUZB010000507.1 GCA_030590185.1 Deltaproteobacteria bacterium | reverse complement strand
GATGCTCGCCGAGCGTGGCTCGGCGTCGAGGATGGCCATCTCGCCGAAGCACTGCTTCATGCCGAGCTCGGCGAAGACCTGTTCACCTGAGTGAACTTTCACCTTGCCATCGACGATCAGGTACATCGCGTCGCCCTGCTCGCCTTCACCAAAAATCTGTTGCTCCGGGGCGTACTCGACCTCATCGGTGATCTGCGCGATGTGGGAGAGCTCCTCGCCCGGGATCACGCGGAAGAGGTCGACGCCCTTGAGGAACAGTACCTTCTCAACCGTGCTGATCACTTCGCTGGTCCCTCTTTCCGCCGATCGGGAAAACCCCATTTTGGGGCTCAGGGAGCATACCCAAGCCTGGGCTGGAGGGAAAGGGCGTTGACAGGAGGGGCGACAACGGGTTTGTTGAGACCGCCCGGATCGACCATGGCCAACGCCCAACAGGTACAGCAGCTCATCTGTGACACCGGCGCCCTGCTGCGCTTCCAGGCCGAGCTCGGCCTGCGTGGCCTAGACGTGCCGGAGGACCTGCTCTCCCCGCGCCGGTCGCCGATCGACTCAATCCCCTCCTCGCCCGCCACAGCCCTCACCGAGCTGGCGGAGGCGCTGGTCGACTGCCGGCGTTGCCAACTGAGCCAGAGCCGCCAGCAGGTCGTGTTTGGTACCGGCGCCCCGAGCGCTCGCCTGTTGTTTGTCGGTGGCTGCCCGAGCCAGGACGAGGATCGCCAAGGAGAGCCCTTCGTGGGTGCCGCCGGCCAGCTCCTCGACCGCATGATCGCGGCCATGGGTACGAGCCGCGGCGATACCTACACCGTCCACTTGGTCAAGTGCAGCCCCCCCCAGAACCGGGGGCCGGAGCCGGAGGAGATCTCGGCCTGTGAGCCGTTTCTCAAGCGGCAGATCGAGATCGTGCAGCCAGAGGCGATCGTGACCCTGGGGCGTGGTCCGGCCCAGATCCTACTGCGCAGCCACGAGCCGATCAGCCGTTTGCGGGGTCGTTGGCAGCAATACGCCGGGATCCCGCTGATGCCGACCTTTGCTCCTGCCGACCTGTTGCGCAACGCGGACCACAAGCGCGCCGCCTGGCAGGATTTGCAACAGGTGATGAAGAAGCTCGGGCTCGAGGATCCACGTCGGCGCGCTTGAGCTTGGCCGCCGACCTGCGTAACCTAACAAACATCATGAGATGTACCCTGAGGTTGCGGCCAATGTTGTCGGTGGCGTGCTCGGTCGCGCTCGGCGTCCTGATCGGCGGTGGGTGCGGTGGTGGCGGTGCCAGCGATGGGGCGCCGGCGGCAGGCCCCGACCGACCCGCCGGCCCTGACATGGCGCCGCTGGCAGGTGGTGTCCAGGAGGGGGAGCTGGCGCTGACCCTCGGCGAGCCGGTGCGCGCCATTCGCATTCTGCAGGCGGTGCCCGAGGGTGATGGCTCCTACCCCTACGCCCAGGAGCTGTTGAGCGTCGCCAAGCAGGACCTCGAGGACGTGGTCAACGCCTGGCTCGAAGACATCGACACCCTGGTCGCGGTTGGACAGATCCGCACCGCGCGCTCGCGCACCAACTATCTATTGGCGCACTTTCCGCTCGAGGGGGTCAATGAGCTGCTGGTGGTCAAGCGCCAACAGCAGATCGAGAGCAAAACCAAGGAGGCCCAGGGGGAGCTCCGGGAGACGGAGAAACAGGCCCGCGACCTATTGTTGGCAAATGAGCTGGAGAGCGCCATCGAGACGCTCAAGGACGGCCGGGCCCTGGCGTGGGAGGTCGACTCCGATCGGGCGCTCAAGTGGGAGCAGATGATCGCGGCCACCGAGGCCCATTTCCGCACGGCCATCGAGGAGGGCTCCATGAGCCGCGCCGCGAGTGAGGCCAAGGCCCGGCGCGTGTTTCGTCGTCGCAAGAGCGGTGGCTCGGCGGCCAGCGCCCCCGAGGCCGTCGCGCCGCCGCCGCCCGACCCGCGCCAGCATCAGGCCCTGGAGCTGGTCCACAAGGGCAAGGATGCCAAGGCAAAAAAAGATTACTTCGAAGCGATCAAATCCTACGAGGCGGCCCTCAAGCTGTGGCCGAGCAGCAACGAGGCGAACTCGGCTCTCAAGAGCCTGGCGCCGGCGCGCAAGAAGCTGGTCAACGATTTTCTCGCCAAGGCTAACCAACACTTCCTGCGCCAGGATCTGAAAGCCGCCTTCCCCTACTTCAAGAAGGTGCTGGTCCTCGAACCGGACCAGAAGCGCGCCCTCGAGGGGATCCGGATGTATGAGAACCGCGAGAGGATCCGGGGCGGCAAGACGAAGAAACGCTAGGCATCGCCCGTCATCGCTCGCCAGGGGCGGGGACTGTCCGGATCGCGCGGCGAATGGCCATTACATTCGGTATGAATGAGTTTTCTGCAATGCGATGGTCTATGTCATTGGTAATGATCGGCCTCGCGGCCTGCGCGAGTACACCCCGTGCCACACCGGCACCGATGTCGGCACCGAGCCGGGATTCGCTGACCCTCACAGGGGAGCCCACCCTCGCGCTAGATGGGGTGGTGCTCCACACCGAGCCGGATCCGCTCACCAACCTCGAGGCCTACGGGCCAGAGGAGCTCTTCCACATCGCGCGGGAGATGAGCGGCAATGACCGGGTCGAGGATGCCGTCCTGGTTTACGAGCGATTGCTAGAGAACTTTCCTGCGAGCGGTTTTGCGGAGCCTGCCTGGTTCAACCTCGGCTTGGTGTACGAGCGCCTCGAGAACTTCCACGAGGCGGCCAACGCCTACTATGCGATCAGCTCCGAGCCCCTGCCCACGGGCACCCAGCGGCGCCGGACCTGGCTGGATGCCCACTATCGCCTGGCGGTCTGCTTCGGCAAGCTCGACGCCTGGTGGCGGGCGGTGGCCGTCTTTGACGACCTGCTGGCCCTCGAGTGGATCAGCCCGGACGATCGGCTCGAGGCACTGTTGGGGCGCGGCATCGCCTTGCAGGGGGCCGGGGATCCGGCCTCGGCCGAGGTCGCCCTCGCCACGGTGTTGCGTCATGCCCGCGAGGCGGATCGACAGGGACCGCTGGCCGAGCGGGGGATGGTGGCCGAGGCTGCCTTCCGCATGGGGGAGATCTCGGCCGACCGCTACAGCGCGGTCGTGCTCGAGTTCCCGGTGACCTTGCTCGGCGAGCGCCTCGAGGAGAAGTGCCATCATCTGCTCGCCGCCCAGTACAGGTTTCTGCGGGCCATCCGCCACGGCGACGCCCACACGGTGGCGGCGGCTGGCTTCCGAATCGGGCAGCTCTACGAGTCCCTGCACGACACCATCCACACCCTCGAGGTCCCGACCGAGCTCACCACTGAGCAGACTGAGATTTACCACGAGGAGGTGCGGCGTCGGATCCAAATCCTGGTGGTCAAGGCGCTCAAGATCTACGAGCAGGCCCTGACCGTGGGCCGCTCGGCGGCCACCGCGGCGGATTGGAACCAGAAGCTCGAGCGCGCCATTGAGCGCCTAAAGAGCATCTATCTCGCCGAATCCGAGGTGGCCTTCACGCAGCCCTAGCCCCCTGTGGGTTCCTGGTCGCGGCGGTGTGGGTATTGACCGTGTGCCGGCAGGTCGTTAGAGTGAGGCAGGCATCCACCTTCACGCGTACAGAACCGCACCAAAACCGAGCATGAAATTCGCGATCGACTGCCAAATTGAGGTCGGTGACACCCTCGTGCCATCGGCGACCCTTCTCGACCAACTCGACGATCTCCGTGATGACCTTGGAGACGTCAACCTCCTCGAGGGCAAGCTGGTCCTGACGTTCGACGGCCAGGAGGGCGCCTCGGCCGAGTATACCGACCCGATCTACCGGCTGGTGGACGGCTGGCTGCGCAAGGTGCAGTGGATCATGGCCGGCGACACCGAGACGGTGGTGCTGCGCAACAGCGAGCACTGCTTTGCCCTAGTGCCGGCCGGCACCGCCGTGGAGATCAGCTTTTTTGAAGGTGACGCCGCGGAGATCGAAGAGTATGTGCTCGAGCCCACCAACGTGTTGCTCACCGATTATATTCAGGAGAGCATCCGGTTCGGGGAGCAGGTCATCGGCCTGATCCAAGCGCTCGATAGCGAGCTGCTCGAGAACAACGAGGACTGCAAGGACTTGAGCCGCAGCCTCGGCGAGGCCACGACCGCCTGGAAGAAACACCTGGTCCGCCAGCGGCGCTGACCTGAGCCACCCGTGAGTCGAGGAGCGGGGCGGCCTGATCGTTCGCGGCCCTACCCCTGAGATGCTTGCGCACGTCATCGCGGGACTGGTGGTGTTCGGTTCCGGCTTGGCCGACGACATGGCCGAGCGGGGTATTCCTGCCCAGGCCGCGCGTCTACCATTTGCTGTGACGCCTGCCATTGAGCGGTTCGCCCGGGCGGTGGTCGCGAACGAGCCGGGGCTCGGGACCACCGACCGAGCGCACCGCATCTACGACGCCATCATCGCCCTCAAGCGGACCGGGGCGATCGTAGGGGATCGGGACAACAGCCCCAAGGCTCGGCCTCCAAAGACGGCCGCTGAGCTGCTACGAATCGCCGAGGTCCGAGGTGACGCCGATCGGCAGGCGGGCTGCTACGAGCTCACCGCCCTGTACGTGGCCGCTGCGCGGGCGATCGG
>JAUUZB010000934.1 GCA_030590185.1 Deltaproteobacteria bacterium | reverse complement strand
GGCCTCGTTTTCAGCGATACCTGCCTTGGCGCCCCCGTCGCCGTTGCGATCGGTGACCTCGTAGCAGAGCGAGGCGCGCAGGCCGGCCTGTTTGACCGCGTCGCCGATGCGGCCGAGGCTGCCCTCGATGGCCTCGGGGCTGGCGTGGTGGTCGATGAGGGTCGTGGTCCCGGATTGGATGCAGCGGGCCAGGGGAATGAGGGCGCTGTAGTAGACGTCCTCGAGGTCCAACGCCCGGTCGAGCTTCCACCACAGGTTCTCGAGCACCTGCACGAAGTTGCTCGCCGGCTCGAAGCCCATGCCGCAGGCGAAGGTACTATAAAGGTGGTGGTGGGCGCAGATCTGCCCCGGGGTGATCAGCCGGCCCCCGGCGTCGATGAAGGTCTTCGCCTTGGGGCGCAGGGCCTCGGTGTCGCCGATGTCGGTGATCCGGTCGCCCTCGATCAGAACTCCGCCGTTTTCGATCACACCGGCGCTACCAAAGGTAGCCACCACGCCATTGCCAACCAGCATCGTCTCGGTCATCCAGGTTCTCCGGGGAAAGGGACTCGAAAGGGTTTGCTAGCCCGGTCCCCGGCCGAGAACAAGGGCTCGGGGTTTGGGGACGAGAAGGGTACCGGAAGGACAGTGGTGGGCGACGAGTGGGCTACGGCCGGGCTACGACCGGGTTGCGACCGGGCTACGGCCGGGTTGCGGCCGGGCTACGGCTGGGTTGCGGCCAGGTTGCGACCGGCCAGGGCGCGCTCAGGGCGCCAGCCCCTCTTCCACGTAGTCCGCCATCGCCAGGATTTCCTCGGGCACCGCCTCCGGCGCCAGTGCCGCCCGGGCCTCGGCGTCGTTACGCATGAAGGCGTTGAAGAAGTGTTCGCCAAAGTAGTTCTGCAAGCGTTGTTGATCCGCTGGCTCGAGGAACTCCGGCCCGCAGCCATCGGTGACCACGTTCTCGGCGTCGAGGCCGATCTGGTTGGCGAGGTTGAGCATGTCGAGCTCGCACAACTCGGTGAAGGAAAAGTGACCGGCGGCGTGGATACCGACCAACCCCTTGGGCTCGGGCGCGGTGCCGTAGGGGTCGAGTTGATCGAACACGTAGGGGGTGGTGCGGTCGAGCATGCCGCCCAGGATCAGGGTGGGGGCCGTGCTCTGATCCACGCCGCACTCCATGATCGGCATGAACCCCGCGGCCGGGGCGAGCGGCATGGAAGCGATGATGCGTTCGTCGTAAAACTCGCAGGTCGACGAGGTCATCACCACCGACACGGCGCCGCCAAAGGAGTGGCCGAAGATGCCGTACGCCTCGCCCTCGAGGACGTCGGCGAAGGGCGCGGTGACGCGTATCTGGTCGTTCACGAAGCCGACGTCAATGGTGCGGTCGACCAAGAAGCCGATGATCAGCCCGGGGTCGATCTCGGCGTCACGGATCAACTCCCAGATGGTGTCGTCGGTGTGGTCCGGGGCCACGACGATGTAGCCGTGACTCGCTAGGTGGGTCATCAAGCTGTGGGTCTGGAAGCGGATGCCGTTCTTGCCATGGGAGAAGATCAGCAGCGGGTAGGGACCGAAGCTGGTCTCGAGATCCACGTCCCGGGCGGCGGCCTGGGACAGAACCGGCATGTTCACGCCGCAGACCAACTCCTCGAGGTCGTCGGGAGCCTCAGCCGTCATGTCGTAGGCGTCCCGTGGATGCACCCGGGCCGCCGGCACCGCGGGGTACCAGACCTCGATGGGGAGCGTACGGACGTTGCCATCCCGGTCGTCGCGGGTGTCGTCGACAAAGGTGAGGGTCCGCACGCCGACTTCGAAGATGTCGGGCGGCTCCAGGGATGGCTCCACCTCAGGGTCACCGCAGCCGGCGAGCAGGGGTAGGGCCAGGGCAACGAGGACTAGGCCACGGGGCGGGGAGGGTACTGCGGTGTTCATCTGCGCGGCAGCATAGCAGGGTGGGGCCGCGACGTCAGGACCAGCGCCCCGGGTTGGGCCGATCGCACGCCAGGCCTGCCGCGATCGTGCCGGCCAGATCAGCCATTCCCCACCCGTTCCCCATGTGATAGCGTCGCACCACTCATAAGATAGGAGACCTCCCATGACGATCACCAAGCCGTCATTCCCCACCCTGACCCCCACCCAGCTGCAAGAGGGCTTCGACAAGCTCAAGGGCACGGTGGAGCAAGTTCGGCAGGCGAACGGCAAGCTCTCCATGAGCAAGCTCGCCAAGGAGGTCAACAAGTCCGACGACCCCACCATGCATGCGGCCCTCGAGGTGTTCCAGGACGCCTACACGGTCGAGAAGCAGGTGCGGGTGAGCAGCGGCGGCTGCGGCGGCTCCTACACCACCACCAGCGACGTGGTGAAGAACAAGCTCGACAGCGCCGAGGTCAAGAGCGTGCTCGGCATGTTGACCGCGGCCAAGCGCCGGGTGGGCAAGCTCGACGCCAACGCCGACGGCAAGATCGACATCAAGGAGGCCCAGGCGGCGAACAAGATGGGCGGCCTCTCTGGCGATCTGGTCAAGGCGGCGCTCAAGCAGACCGTCGGGGAGTTCATCACCGCCCTGCGTAGCTGGACCAACCAGCTGTTCCAGGTTCACGGCGATATCAGCGAGCGCCAGGACATCGACAAGACGATCAAGGATCTCACCGCCCACCACTGCAAGCACAAGAACGGCGCCAAGGCGATCTCCTGGGCCCTGCGGGAGCTGGCCACCCGCGGCAAGTTTGAGTCCTGGGACGCGAACGCCATGCTCAACCACGCCGAGGCCGGCAAGGCCGACGCCAATCCATTACTCGCCCACCTCGAGCGTACCTATGGCAACCGCAGGGACAACCGCTTGCCTAAGGGGCACCTGGACAACAAGGAGGTCCGGGATCTGCTGAACACCGACGACCTCGACGGCTTCGTCAAGCAGATGCGGACCTTGGTCGACGAGCGGCTCGGGATGTCTTACCTCGACTACCTCAAGGGCAACGACCTCGACGGGGTCGAGCAGCTCAACGATCCCGACTTCAAAGACAGGGTCGCCTGGAGTCTCAACCGCACCGATCGCGTCGACGCTAGTTGTTGACCGGCCCGATTACCGAATCGTAGCCGGCCGGCTCACGGTGGGCTCATGTTGATCGTCAAGGGTCTGACCCCGAGGTGATCCACCGCGCCG
>JAUUZB010000762.1 GCA_030590185.1 Deltaproteobacteria bacterium | reverse complement strand
CGCCGAGATGTGGCCGGAGCGCTTCAACAACAAGACCACCGGCGTGACCCCGCGACGCTGGCTGCTGCAGGCGAATCCCCTGTTGGCCAAGGCGATCACGGCACGCATCGGCGATGGCTGGGTCATCGACCTGCCGCAGCTCGAGAAGCTCGAGAAGTGGTCGGCCGACGAGGGCTTTCACACCGAGCTGCGGGAGATCAAGCGCGCCAACAAGGAGCGCCTCGCCAAGGTGATCAAGGAGCTCAACGACGTGGCGGTCGATCTCGATTCGATCTTCGACGTGCAGATCAAGCGCCTGCACGAGTACAAGCGCCAACTCCTCAACTGCCTGCACATCATCTCGCTCTATCAGGGCATCAAGGACGACCCGAACCGGGACCTGGTGCCCCGCACCTTCATCTTTGGTGGCAAGGCGGCGCCCGGCTACGCCATGGCCAAGCTGCACATCAAGCTGATCAACGACGTGGCCGCGGTGATCAACGCCGACCCGTCCATGCGCGGTCGGCTCAAGGTGGTTTTCCTGCCCAACTACAGCGTGTCCCTGGCGGAGAAGATCATCCCGGCGGCCGATCTCTCGGAGCAGATCTCCATGGCCGGCAAGGAGGCCTCCGGCACCGGCAACATGAAGTTCACCATGAATGGCGCCCTGACCATCGGCACCCTCGACGGCGCTAACATTGAGATCCGCGAGCAGGTCGGAGAGGAGACCTTTTTCCTCTTCGGGCTGAATGCCGCGGAGGTCCGTGAGCGCCAGGCGGCGGGCTACGACCCTTCCGCAGCGATCAACGCCAGCGAGCCCCTGCGCCGGGCGATCGAGCTGATCGAGTCGGGCTTCTTCAGCCACGACGACGCGGAGCGTTTCCGTCCGATCACCGAGCACCTGCGCCACACCGACACGTATCTATTGGGTGCCGACTTCGACGCCTACCTCGCCGCCCAACGCGCCGTGGCGGATGTCTACACCACCCCGGAGGCTTGGATGAGCAAGGTGGTGCACAACATCGCCAAGGTCGGGGTCTTTTCGAGCGACCGGACCATCCAGCAGTACGCCGACGAGATCTGGAACGTCAAACCGGTCCCGATCGCGCTGGAGGACTAAAGGGCTCCGGCGCTGGATGTTCGCCGGCTCGCGACTCTTCGGGACAGGGAGGCTCGGGGCACGACAGTAGCCACGATCGCAGGTATAATCCCCAACCATGCGATCCACTCTGCCCGGTCTAGCGTTCCTGTTCCTGACCAGCGCGACGGCGCACGCCGCTGTCTATGATGTTGGCCCCGGCCAGTCCTATGCCAACATCGGTGATGTCCCCTTAGAGACCCTCACCGCCGGCGACGAGGTCAACATTCACTGGCGGGCCGCGCCCTACTTTGAGAAATTTGTCATCGGCGGCCTCGGCACCGAGACCGAGCCGATCGTGATCCGCGGTGTTCCCAACGGCGACGGCACCCTGCCGGTCATCAGCGGTGACGGCGCCACCACCCGGCTAGAGCTCAGCTTCTGGAACGAGCCGCGGGGGTTGCTCAAGGTGGGCGGCTCGGGCGCGCCGGACGTGGATATCCCCACCCACATCATCATCGAGAATCTCGATCTGCGCTCCGTCCGCCCCGGTTTTTCCTTCACCGATGACTCGGGCAATCCAGATACCTACGTCAACAACGCCGCGGCGCTCTACGTCGAGGTCGCCCAGAACCTAACGGTTCGTAATTGCATCATCCACGACTCGGGCAACGGCCTGTTCATCGGCGTGCGCGGCGGCGATACCCAGGACATTCTCATCGAGGGCAACTACATTTACGATAATGGGATCGAGGGCAGCTACTACGAGCACAATAGCTACACCAGCGCCCTCGGGATCACCTTTCAATATAATCATTACGGGCCGCTCCGAACCGGGTGCGGCGGGAACAACCTCAAGGATCGCTCGGCGGGCTTGGTCGTTCGCTACAACTGGATCGAGAGCGGCAACCGCCAGTTGGACCTGGTAGACGGTGAGGACCACCCGACCGTGGTCAACGATCCGCGCTACGGGCAGACCTTTGTCTACGGCAACGTCTTGGTCGAACCGGACGGTGCGGGCAACGGCCAGATGATCCACTACGGCGGCGACAGCGGGACCCTCGCCGACTATCGCAAGGGCACCCTCTACTTTTTTCACAACACCGTCATCTCCACCCGCGGCGGCAACACCACCCTGGTGCGCCTCTCCACCAACGACGAGCACGGCGACTTTCGCAACAACATTGTCTTCACCCAAAACGACCTGTCGATGCTCAGCGACCATGGCGTGCTCCTGCTCAGCGACAACTGGCTGACCGACGGGTGGGTCGAGAGCTTCGAGGGGGCCCAGTATGATGGCTCGATCACCGCCGATGCTTCCAACCTCACCGGCACGGATCCGGGCTTCGTGAATTTTGGCGGCGATAACTTCCGGCTCGCCGCCGGGGCGGCACCGATCGATCAGGGCGGACAGCTCGCCAGCGCCGCCTCCGCACACGCGGCCAGCCGCGAGTATGTGGAGCATCAGGGCAGCATCCCCAGGCCCCTTCAGGACGAGCCCGACCTCGGCGCCTTTGAGTTTTGCCCGGCCGGTGGTTGCGTCGCGGGGCCCGGTCCGGATGGAGCCGGGGTTGTACCCGGCCCTGACGGCGCGATTTCCGGTGGTGACGGCTCGATGATCTCTGGCGGTGATGGCTCGACTTTCATCGGGGGCGACGCCTCGACCATCTCCGGCGGGGATGAGGATGGCTCGGGGAACCCGGCCCTGATCACCGGCTGCGGTTGCAGCGTCGGTCACGGGGGCGGTGTGGCGTGGTTGGTGGTCGGGTTTGCGTTGGCCTGGCGACGTCATCGGCGGAGCGCCCGGGGCTCGATGCCAGCTACTTGAGTGCTGGGCACGGCCCTCCATTTCTCGACCGTATTTCTGTCGTTTCTCGACCGTTCGGCCTGAGCCTGTCGAAGGCCGAGTGGTGATCGGTTGGGCCGGCGGGCGTGGAACTCCGACATCTTCGCTGGGAGTGTGGAATATTCGCCCGCGGTTCCCTGCGCTATAGGCTCGCCGAGGGAGGCGAGCATGGCGAGCACACGATGTACGCAGTTGGCATTCGTTGCGGCCGCCGCGCTGACGGCCTGCGCTGGAAGCTCGGCCTCGATTGGCGACGGCGACGGTGACCGTGACGGCGAGGGCGGCGCCGCGATCGACATCGCTGGCGTCTTCAACGCCCGTGGGGTGGGCGGCTGGTCGGCCATCGACGGCCTGACGGTCCGCCACGGCCAGTTGATTCGCTCCGGCCACCTCGCCGATGTCGAGGCCGCGGGTTGCGACACCCTCGACAGCCTCGGTCTGCGTACCATCATCGATCTGCGCGCCGCGACCGCCGTGACCGCCGACCCCGACGCCGAGTGCGCCACCAGCGATCGCGTCACCTACCTCGCCGACCTTCCCAAGATTCTCCCCCCGTCGGCCGACGCCTATCTCGAGACCCTCGCGGCGGTTGAGCCACGGCTCGCCGACATCTTCGCGCAGCTCGCCGCGGACCAGGCGCTGCCGGCGATCATCCATTGCGTGATCGGTCGCGACCGCGCCAGCCTGGTCATGGCGCTGGTGCTCTCGGCTCTCGGCGTGTCCGAGGCGCAGGT
>JAUUZB010000988.1 GCA_030590185.1 Deltaproteobacteria bacterium | reverse complement strand
CGCGAACGCGGCGCCTCCGGGACGTTGATCGCCCGCGCCCGCGACCCGAGCTCAGGGTGCCGCACGCTCAGGAAATTGAGGCCCGGCATCACGCCGGTGACCCGGCCATCGGCGGGAACCTCGATGGCGCCGTTGAGGACCAGCTTCGCGTCGGGCGGCTCGACCGCGAGGACCAGCTCCACCAACGCCGTGTCTCCAAGGGAGCGCCTCGCCTCGTCAAAGGCGCGGCTCAGATCGGCCGTGAACCGTTTTGGCCCCGGTCGCCAGGCGGGCCACAAATAGATCACCTCACGCAGCGTCTCGATGGCCCGCGCCCGATCCCCGGGCGCGACGTCGAGGTCGAGGTCGAGCTCGGCGAGCCGTAGCCAAGCCTCCCGCACCACCTCCCCGGACCCGGCCATCACCGCGGCCTCGGCGGTCTCGGTGGGCAACTCGAGCTGCTCCCGGGCGGCCGCCGTTTTGCCCGCGGCCCGCAACGCCTGGCCACGCTTCAGCCGTTCCTCCACCGTTGCCGCCGCCTCGGCCCAGCGCCCGCAGGAGCGGGACCACGCTTCGTCGGGGGGGTGCAGACCGACGACCTGCCAACCCTCCGCCGCCATCCGGTCGGTGAACAGCCAGCGGACCTTTACGGTCCAGGGATCGTCGTCGCACAACGAAATCAGAACGGCCCGCGCCGGACCGCCCCCGGTGTCGCCGCTTGGCGTCTGGGCGAACAACAAAGCCAACAGGCCGAGGCTCGTGAGCATTGGACTCCTCCCGCCCGAACCGTTAGTTAGCAAAGCACGATGGCACGAGGGAGGCAACGCGCCGCGGTGCTGTGGGCCGGCGTGCTGGGCTGGGGCGGGATCGCCGGCTGCGGCGGTGCGACCTTGATCGTCGACCTCGAGCAGGTCGCAGGCGACGCGGCCCTCGAACGGGTCGAACGCATCGAGGCGGCGGTGATCGCCGACGAGGAGTTGTTAGAGGTCGCGAGCATCGACCTCACCCCGGGCGCCACCGGCGGCCAGCTCGATCTCAACCCCGTGCCGCGGCGACAGGATGTTCGCCTGCTGCTCACCGGCTACGACGGCGATGGCGTGGCGGTGGCCGCCGGCACCGCATCGCCCCGACTACCGGAGCTCTCCGGAACCTGTTGCGTGACGGTGTGCTTTTGCACCCTCGGGCTCGTCGATGCCGGCGGCTGCACCTGCGGCTCCGACGACTGCGGAGCGTGCCCGTGAGGCGCGGCCGAGCGCTGGCGGCGATCGCTGGGGCGATCCTGCTCGTAGCTTGCGGCGGACCAGCGCCGGAGCTCAGCGACCAGGGGCGCGAGGCACCCTGCGCCACCGTGGCCGATTGCCGCGCCGGGCTGGTCTGTTACGAGCAACGCTGCCGCCGGGCCTGCGACGACGATTTCGTTTGCGGCGTGGGCTACCGCTGCGAACCGCCGGTCTGCGTGCGGCTCTACGATGGCGGGCCGCCGGGGGGCGACTAGGTGTCGCCAGTCGCAATCCTTGGTGGGCTTGGCCTCTTGGCGATTTTCACGCCCCCCTACCAGGCCCAGATCAATCCCGTCACGAACACCCGGCCGGCGAAAGCGGTGGTATCGATCACCGGCGAGCCGTAGCAGCTCTGATGGCTGCAGTGGGAGCTGCAACAGGGCGAGATGTAACAGGCGTTGCCGCTGACCCGGGACTCGATCAGAATCGTCGTGTCGGTGCCGACCGGGAAGTTCCCCACCGTGATGTACTCGGTCTCTTCGCAGAGCACCGCGACAACCTCCCCATCCACGAGCAGATCCGTGTTGCGCGCGATGATGTTGTTGAACACCAGCTGGAACTCGTCGAGCTCTGGATCCGGCACGCCGTTCTGCCCCTGCCCCATGCAGGGCTCGCACCCGGTCGCACCGCTCACCAAGCATGCCAGCAGACACAAAACGCGCGCACTCACAGGCCACCCTCCGTCCCGAAGAATCCTGTGACGAGCAGCAGCGAACCACAAGAAAAATATAGCGCCCACGGATCAGCGGACGCCGCCGGTTGACAGCCCGCGAGGGCCCGGATGATAGTCCAAGCAAGTCGGGGGGGCTGATGTCACATTTGTCGATCGGGATCCTCGCAGTGGCCAGCGCCTGCGCCCTGACCGCTTGCCAGCGTCCCGACATCATTTTCCCACAGTTCGTGCGCGACCAGGTGCTGCTCGAGGGCATCACCCTAGGGCTGTCCGATCTCTACCAAGAGACCGTCGCCGGGGCGGCGTTCGGACCTCTGGACCTGAGCGCCGATTGCGCCCAGGGCGGCAGCGCCACCGTGACCGGCCTGCTCGAGACCGATTCCCTCGAGGTAACCTTCGACTTGAATGATTGCCGATTCGTCTGGATAGACGAGGAGGACGAGGGCGGCTCGGACCTGACCCTCAACGGGGAGATCACCTGGATCATTTATGTCGCCCCGGGGTTGACTCGATACATCGAGGACTACCACGCCGCGAGCCTGGCGATCACCGGCGAGATCGCCTACGCCGGCAAGCGGGTCGAGCTCGACGAGACCTGCGCCCTGTCGGCCTTCGTCGAGCACAACGACCTCTCGAGCTCGCTGTCGGCCAACGTCTGCGACCGACAGGTAACCTCGGCCTACGCCCACTCCGCCTGCGAGTGGTGAGCGACGGCCGGCCGGACCCGCTCAGGGGATGGTGAGACTGTCGTCGTCCGAGGCGGTGTCGGGAAGATAGTTCTCCGGGGTGTGCGTCTCGCCGTGACAGTTGACGTAGCAGTAGCGCTCTCGAGTCGTGGTGTTGATCCGGAAGGTCGGCTTGGGCCGCCCCATGACGCCCCAGATGTCGGGTGAAAAGGCCACCCCACGGGTTTTGAAGGCCGCGGGCGGGTTCGTGTAGGTGGTGCCGTCGATCTCGTAATTGGTCGTGCCGGCGTTCTCGTTGCTGTGCGTGTTGTAGTGGCAGTTCGTACAAGTGACGCGGTCGCCAGCCTTGTCGACCAGATGTTTGTGGTGCCAGTTCTTGTCGTCGTCGGCGAAGTTGGTCAACTCGAGGTTCTGG
>JAUUZB010000748.1 GCA_030590185.1 Deltaproteobacteria bacterium | reverse complement strand
GCCCTGTAACTCACCCGCGTCGACGTCAACCGCATCGAGCTTGTCATCCATCCGCCGGGCCGCCTCGAGGGTCACGGCGCGGCAGATCTTCTCGAGCTCGCGGCTGAGTTGGCGCACTCCAGCCTCGCGGGTGTAGTCGTTGACCAGGGCGCGCAGCGCCTCGTCGGTGAACCGTAGGGCGTCGGGGTCGAGGCCGTGGTCATCGAGCCGTTTCGGGATCAGGTGTTGGCGCGCGATCTGGAGTTTCTCATCGCTGGTGTAGCCCTCGATCTCGATCTTCTCCAGCCGGTCCTTGAGCGGCGGTGACAGCCCCTCGAGGGTATTGGCGGTGCAAACGAATAGCACCTCGGAGAGATCGAAGGGCAGGTCGAGATAGTGATCGGTGAAGGTGTGGTTCTGCTCCGGGTCGAGGACTTCGAGCAGCGCTGCCTCCGGCGAGCCGAGCCAGCCCCCCGAGCCGAGCTTGTCGATCTCATCGAGCATCAACACCGGGTTCTTGACCCCCGACTTTTGCATGGCCGAGAGGATGCGGCCCGGCAGGGCGCCAATATAGGTGCGCCGGTGCCCACGGATGTCCGCCTCGTCGCGTACCCCACCGAGGGAGACCCGTACAAAGGGCCGCCCCGTCGCGTCGGCGATCGATTGGCCTAGGGAAGTCTTGCCCACCCCGGGCGGTCCGACCAAACAGAGGATGGCGCCGCGCTGGTGCTTGACCATCCGTCGTACGGCGAGGTGCTCGAGGATTCGTTTCTTCACCTCGTCCAAGCCGAAGTGGTCCTCGTCGAGCTTCTTCGCCACCGCGTCGAGGTCGTCGCTCACCTCTGCCCGTGTGTCCCAGGGCAGCTCTGCGATCAGCTCCAGATAACGTCGCACCACGTTGTGCTCGGGTTGCTCGGCATTGAGCCGCCCGAGACGCTCGAGCTCACGGTCGACCGCCTTCTGCGTCTCCTCTGGCAGGTCGATGCCTGCGAGTTTTTCGCGTAGCTTTTGTACGTCGTCGTCGCCGCCGCCCTCGCCGAGCTCCTTCTGAATCGCCTTGAGCTGCTGGCGTAGGATCACCTCCCGTTGATGGCTGGAGACCTCCTCATTGACCTGGCTGGAGATCTTCTCCTTCATCTCGGCCATCACCTGGGCCTCGGCGATGATCCGGTGGGCGGCGCGCAGGCGTTTCTCCACGTCGAGGGTGAGCAGGATCTCGACCTCCCGATCGGAGGGCAGGCCGAGGGCCCCGATGACGACGTCCGCCACCGCGGCCGGCTCCTCGTTGGGGGTGAGGCCACTCAGGGCCTTTGCGGTCTCCGGCCGCACCGCCGGGCTCATCGACCGCAGCTTGTCGAGCAGGGACTCCGCGAGGACGGCGGCCACCAGGGGATCTCCAATCGGCTCCTCCAACGGCTCGCAAATCGCCTTCATGTACGGCTCGCTACCGGCGAGATCCTCGAGCAACAGACGACGCAGGCCGCGGGCGACCAGGCGCACCTGTTTGCCGCGCGTCGGGATGATCTTTTCGACCCGGGCGTAGGTCACCACCGGGTGAAGGTCGGCGAGAACAGGGTCATCGACCTTTCGATCGACTTGCACCGCCACCGCGATCAGGTCGCCGACGCTGAGTGTCTCGGCCAAGGCCAGGGACCGTGCCCGACCAACCGGCAGGGTCGCGGTGGTAGAGGGAAAGAGCACGCCACGGCGCAGGGGCAGCAACGGGATCGGCTCAGCAGGGATGGGGATGTTTCCAGACACGTCAAACTCCTCTCGCCAGGGCCCGAGCTCCCGGCGGGCTCCTCGTGCGGGGACTACCGCGCACAATGGAGAAGCTAGGTTCGATGCCGGGCGTGTCAAGGTGGCACCTTTGCGCTGGCCGCTGGTTTGCGATTAAGCAGGGGCGGAGCCCGATCATGACCGACCCCGTAGATCTGCCCGACGACGACGCCACGGCGGTGGACCGCGCGCCGCCCGGCATGATGCTCGACGACGACCCGACCGCGGTGGAGACGCCGCCCCCGGAGTCGGTCACCTGGGACGAGCAGACCGACGTGGTGGTGGTTGGTTTCGGCGGCGCCGGCGCCAGCGCCGCCCTCGAGGCAGCGGACCACAGGGTTGACGTCACCGTGATCGAACGCTTCAGCGGCGGCGGCTCGACGCGCATGAGCGGCGGTATCATGTATCTCGGCGGTGGCACGCCGTACCAAGTCAAGGCCGGCTTCGGCGACTCGCCGGAGAACATGTTCCGCTATCTCGACCAGGAAACGCGCGGGGTGGTGTCGAAAAAAACCCTGCGGACCTTCTGTGACCAGAGCCCGGGACAACAGACCTGGCTCGAGCGCCGCGGCGTGCCCTTTGGCGCCGAGTTCTGTCCGTTCAAGACCTCCTACCCGCCTAGCAAGTACACCCTCTACTACTCGGGCAACGAGTCCTTGCCACCTCATAAAGACCACGCCAAGCCGGCGCCGCGGGGTCATCGTCCCGTGGGCCGCGGTATGCCGGGCGGGGTGTTGTTCGAGGCGCTCGAGCACTCGGTGCTCGATCACGGCATCAGCGTCCTGCGTCGGGCCCGGGTGACGAAGTTGATCACCGACCGCCGGGGCGCGGTCACCGGCGTGCGTTACTCGGTCCTCAAGGGCCTGCGCATCCTAGCGACGCTGCATTTGGTCTTGGACTTCATCGCCTATCGCTCCCGTTACGCGATCATCCAGATGCCCTGGTTGGCCAAGATCTTCACCGCGCTGTTCGAGCTGATCGAGCGCGGCGGCCGGTCGGTCAACCTGCGCGCCCGTCGCGGCGTGATTCTCAGCGCCGGTGGCTTCATCCACAACCGTCGAATGGTCGCTGAGCACGCCCCTGACTACGCGGTCGGTTCCCCCCTCGGCTGCCTCGGCGACGACGGCAGCGGCATCGAGCTCGGCCGCGCCACCGGGGGCGAGATCGGTGAGATGGACCGAGTCTCGGCCTGGCGGTTCATCAACCCGCCCGCCGCTTTTGTCAGCGGGGTGGTGGTCGATGGGGAGGGCCGGCGGATTTGGAACGAGCAGGTTTACGGCGCCCTGTTCAGCGAGAAGATGGTCGAGGAGCACGGTGGCGTGGCCTACTTGATCATCGACCAAGCACTGTTCAAGCAGGCCCACCGCGACCTGGTGCCGAGCAAGGCGACCTGGTTCCAGAGCGTGCCAGCCCTGATCAACCTGTGGCTCAACCGCAAGAAGGCCCGCTCCATCGAGCACCTCGCGGAGCGCCTACACGTCCCGGCCGACGACCTGCGTCAGACCATCGAGGCCAACAACCGGGTGGCCGCGCAGGGTGGCCCAGACGCCTTTGGCAAGTCAGCGGACGTGATCCGTCCCCTCGAGCCGCCCTTCTACGCCATCGACTGCTCCCTGGGCAGCACCCTCTTCGCCTGCGCCACCTTGACCCTCGGCGGCCTCAGAGTCGTCGAGGAGACCGGCGAGGTAGCCCGCGTCGATGGCACTCCAATCACCGGGTTGTACGCCGCCGGTCGAACCGCGGTGGGCGTAACCTCACGCGGCTATGTCAGCGGCCTATCGATCGCCGACGCGATCTTCTCCGGCCGGCGAGCCGGGCGGCACGCGGCGATGCATCTGGTGCGGGGGGAGGACTGAGCGAGTAGCGGTAGCCCGGGAGGCAGACTCCCCAATTACGGGGCCCGCTCGAGCCGCACCGGTTC
>JAUUZB010001084.1 GCA_030590185.1 Deltaproteobacteria bacterium | reverse complement strand
CGTCGCCGCTGAACCGGCGGAAGGCGCCCGGGTCGTGCTCCTCTGGCGAGGGCGAGAAACGGAAGTCCTTCTGGTACTCTGTGAGGTTGTCGTAGAAGAGCTTGGCGCACAGATCAAAGGCGTAGTGCAGACGCGAGAACTCGGTCATCTCGCCGTCGTTGATCTTACCGTCCTTGATCACCTTCTCGGCGGTGTCGAGCAACGCCCCGAAGGTTTTGTTCATGTCCTGGTCCATGGCCCGCAGCGTCTCGTAACGCGGCTTGTGCTTCGGGTCCGGCGGCGGCGGGGCGACCAGGTAGTACATGACCATGCTGTCGTCGGGGAAGCGGAAGTTACCATCCTCGTCGGTGGCGCCCACGTCGCGGGTGTCGGCCAGGTTCGCTAGGCCCACGCCCGAGGTCCCGTCGTAGCGCTCTGGATCAAAGGCGCCGCCGGGCATCCCGACGTCCGAGTCGGGCCGGGGCACCATGTAGCGCGCCACCACCGGGCCGATGTCTGGTGGCAACACCATGTAGCGCGCCACCACCGCGGGTCGCAGGTTGTCCCAGAGCTGCTGGACGACCTTGGTTTGATTGTTGGTGTTCGCGAGGTCGCGCGACTTGGCGATCAAATCCTTGATCGTCTTCATCTGCATTTGGGTCAGCGGCCGGTCGTTGTCGATCGGGCCGGGACCGCTGCCACCACCACCACCTACCTGTTGAATGTTCGACATGGCTTCTGCTCTCCCTGGGGTTCACGCACCCGGTAGTCCGGGCGCCGGTTGGCTGCTTGGTTGCTCGGTTGTGATCTCGGGGGAGGATTTGTCCGCACACATCCAACCCTGCTCTTCGGCGTATAGACAATAGGGTGCTCGGTTGACCGTGCCGAGCATGGAGTAAGAGGTCGAGTGACAGCCGGCGCGGCAGCTGTAGCCGTAGCGGCACTCGGCGCACATCCCCTCGAGCATCTCCGGCTCGAAGTCGCGATTGTAGGTGAAGCCGCCCGGCCGCTCCCACAGCTCGAGCAAGGGCTGCTCCATAGCGTTGCCTTCGATGAAGACGTCCTCGAGCAGACTCAGGCAACCCTTGACGTTGCCGTTCGACTGCACGCCCAAGCTGCGGATGCCAGCGTGGCAGCCATGCCACGGCCGCTGGCGCAGCTCCCGTTCGTGCATTCCCCAGTAGC
This sequence comes from Deltaproteobacteria bacterium, assembly GCA_030590185.1. The sequence continues at coordinate 1,593 of JAUUZB010001084.1, read as the reverse complement.
CGAGACAGTCGGCGGTGTAGACCAGGCACGGGCCACCGGACAGGGCGCGGCGGTGCTCGGCGACCTTCTCCACCACCCGGCGGTAGAGGCGCTGCGGCAGCACCAGCTCGGTGTTCTCGGCGGCGCGGCCGTATTCCGAGGTGACCTGGATCTGCCAGGCATAACAGCCGTGGCCCAGTGCCACGTCGCGGACGTGATCGAGGTCGTCGACGTTGAAGGGATTGACCGTGGTGATGATCGAGCTCGGCACACCGGCCTCGCGCAGATGATCGAGGGCGGCGAGCACCCGGTCATAGGATCCGGCGCGGCGGATGGCGTCGTGGTGACCAACGTCGCCGTCGAGGCTGATACCGACGTTGATGCGGCCGCGGTCGCCCTGGAGATCACGCAGCTGCTGGGCGAGGTCGCGATCGATCAGCCAGGCGTTCGAGATGATACCAACCGCGCCCCGCCGCGCGATCAGATCCTCGACGATGGTCGGCCAGTCTGGGCGGACGAAGGTTTCGCCGCCGGTGAGGGTGACGTGGGCGAGGGGAAAGGCATCGAACTGGGCGCACAGCGCCAGGGCCTGATCCGTATCGAGCTCGACCTCGCGGCTGTAACCGGCGATGGAGCCGCAGTGTTCGCATTTCATGTTGCAAGCGAGGGTGGTCTCCCAACCGATCGCCAGCGGTGCGAAGTAGTTGATGGTCACAGTGGAGCCCTCTCCCACGCGTGCGGCGTGCCGCTATCCTATCCAAGAGGCTCATAATCCCGCCCGCCGCGGGCCGTCAAGGTCACGGCTGGAGAGGCACGATCATGAAGCCGAAGGAAGCGGGGAGACGAACGCGGATGCCGGCGACACCATAATAGTAGGTATCGTCCACGAAGTAGCGGGCGCTGAAGGCGAGGTAGAGCCCGATCCCAATCTCCCCGTGCATCCAACCGACAAAGCCACCGCTGCCGCCGGCTGCTTCCACCGGCTCCGAGATGAAGCTCACGATCTCGGCGCTCACCTGGGCGGTGCCCCCCACACCGACCGCCACGGCGTCGGTGGCGGCCAAGTCCGAGAAGAGCAGCTCGATCATGCCGGTGAGCTGCAGGCGCCAGATCCCCTCGTTCAGGAAGGTCCAGCTGCCCTCGAGGTAGCCGCCGTAGTGGTAGAAGTTCAGGCCATCCACCGGCTTCACCATCTCGACCAGAGCCCCAGCGCCGAGGTCATAGTTGCGCTCGACGAATTCCTCCATGAGCTGAAACGGATAGGCGCCAGCGTGCAGGACGGAGATGAGCTCCGGGGCCACCGGGGTCGGCCCCGCCCGTCGCGGCTTGAGCACCGTGCCGCCCGGGACTGCGAGGCCAGTGGTGACGCCGATAGGGGGCGAGGCAAACGGCAGGATCAGGCAGCCGCTGAGCGGGACCGCCAAGGCCAGGGCGACCACGACCAGCGCGTGCCGTGCCTGCGGTGATGCGACGCTCGGCGCGGCCCTCGAAGATCTTCGCAACATGGCGCCCAGTCTATCACCTCGGTGAGTGCGGGGCGCTCGTGATTCAACCCGGCGCCTTGACCAGGCACGTGCCGCTGCGTATGGCGACATTCCAGCCCATGCTCGACCT
>JAUUZB010000478.1 GCA_030590185.1 Deltaproteobacteria bacterium | reverse complement strand
CAGCAAAAGATACAGCGCCAGCTCGAACAGATCCGCGACGAACGAAACGGGCTCGCCGCCGAGGTCGAGGCCCTCGAGAAACAGCAGGACGAGCAGGGTGACCCTGACGAGGCTCTCGCCGACATCAAGGGGCAGCTCCGCACCGCTCGAGCGCAGGCCACCCGGGCCCGGAATCAACTCCAGGAAGGCACCGCTGAGCTAGAGGGCCTCACCCAGAAGGTCGCGGAGATCGAGGCCGACCTCGCGGCGGCCAACCAACGCGAGCGCGAGACGGCCGCAGCCCTAAAAGGGACCACCAGCGAGAACCGCAAGCTCGCCAAGAACCTCCAGGCGACCGAACAGGCCCGCCGCACCGCCGGGTCCGAGCAGGAAAAACTCGAAGAGGAGCTCGACGGGCTGCGGGCCCTGCGCGGCGACCACGACCGCCAGCGGGATGCCCGCCGCGAGCTGACCCGCGACCTCGACGCACACATCGCCGCGCGGGAAGCTCTCGAGGGGGATCTCGCCGCCGCCCGCCAACGGGGAGATGATCTCGCCGGCGAGGCCAGCGACCTGCGCGATGCGGCCACCGCCCGGGAGGAGGCCTTCGGGTCCCTCGAGGAGGAGCTCCGGGCACTGCGGGCCGAGATCGCTCAGCTCGAGCACCGCGTCGCAACCGAGGAGCTCGACGAGAGCGCCGGGGAGCAAGCAAACGCGACGGAGCTTCTCGCCGCCGTCGCGGCGGAGCGTGAAGAGATCGAGACGTTGCGCGGCTCCCTGCGTGAAAAGTCCGCCGAGGTCGAGGGCCTCGAAGCGATTGTGCACGCCCGGGAAGCTGAGCTCGACGCCAAGGAGTCCGCGCTTCGGGAGCGGGAGGACGCCCTGAGCGATCGCAGCGAGACCATGGCCGCGGACCAACGCCAGCTCGCCGACGAGCGCGAGCGCTGGCAGGCCGACCGCGATGCCTTCGAAGAGGATCAGGCGGCCCTCGAGAGACAGCGCCACGAGCTCGAGGAGACCGAACGCCGGGCAGAGCGCGAGCTCGCCTCCCTCGAACGTGAACGACTCGACCTGGCGAGCGCCGAGGACAAGGAGACTGTCGCCCAGCTCCAGGCTGAGCTCGAGACGGAGCACCGCGGGCTCGCCGAGCTGCGGGCTCAGCTCAGTGAGGAGCGGGATGGGCTGGCGCAGGAACGAGCGACGATGGCGCAGAGACAACGCTCCATCGCCGAGCAGCAGGAAGCCCTCACCTCCAGGGAGCGCGAGGGGGCCGAGCGCGACGTCGCGCTAGGCCAACGGCGAGAGCGCCTCGAGCAACGTGAAGAGGAGGCTGAAGCGGCTCGGTCGAGCCTGGATGAACGAAGCAACGAGCAGGATGAGCGCGCCGAGCAGCTAGCCGGAGAGGCGGCTAGGCTCGCGACCGGTGCTGCAGATCTAAACACCGAGGGCACGGCCCTCGAACAACGCGAGGCTGAGCTGCTACGGGAGCGGGATGCCCTGGCTGAGAAGCTCGCGGCTCTGGCGGTGCGAGAGTCTGCCCTGGCAGAACGCGAGCGCTCCACCACAGCGCCAGGGGTGGACGCGGCTGAGGATGACCTGCCCTTGCTCGATGACGACGACCTCGCGCTCCTCGACGACGACGATCTCCTGGTGCTCGATGACGACGACATCATCGAGCTCGAGCCCATCTCCGAGGATGAGGCCTGAGGCAGCAAATGTTGACGAACCGCCCGTCGGCGGATCCGATCAAACGACGCCCTGGTCCATCATCGAGTCGGCCACCTTGATGAAGCCAGCGATGTTGGCGCCGTTGACGTAGTTGACCCAGCGATCAGCTCCTCCGCCCTGCTCGGTGCCATGCTCGACACAGGAGGTGTGGATCGAATGCATGATCTTCTGCAGACGATCGTCGACCTCTTCGCGCGTCCACCCGAGGTGCAGCGCGTTCTGGGACATCTCGAGACCGGAGACCGCCACGCCGCCGGCGTTGGCCGCCTTGCCCGGACCGTAGAGGATCTTGGCATTCTGATAGACGGCGATGGCGTCGGGGGTCGAGGGCATGTTGGCGCCCTCGGAGATACACTGCACGCCGTTGTCCACCAGCGCCTTGGCGTCGTTGGCGTTGATCTCGTTCTCGATGGCGCTCGGGAAGGCCACGTCGCATTTGATCTGCCAAGGGCGCTTGCCCTCGACGTAGGTGGCGTTTTCGTACTTCTCGGCGTACTCCCCAATGCGGCCGCGGCGGACGTTCTTGAGGTCCTTGACCCAAGCGAGCTTCTCCGCGTTGATCCCGTCCTCGTCGATGATCGTGCCACCGGAGTCGGAGAGGGTGATCGCCTTGCCACCGAGCATGGTGAGCTTCTCAATCGTGTACTGCGCCACGTTGCCGGAGCCGGAGACGACGGCGGTCATGCCCTCGAGGGACTTGCCCTGGTGCTCGAGCATCTCCTGGGCAAAGTAGACCGCGCCGTAGCCAGTGGCCTCGGGGCGGATCAGGGAGCCGCCCCAGTTGAGCGCCTTGCCGGTGAGCACGCCGGTGAACTCGTTGCGGATCTTCTTGTACTGGCCGAACATGAACCCGATCTCGCGACCGCCCACGCCCACGTCGCCGGCGGGGATGTCGGTGTTGGGGCCGATGTGACGGCAGAGCTCGGTCATGAATGCCTGGCAGAAACGCATGACCTCGAGATCACTCTTGCCCTTGGGATCGAAGTCGGCGCCGCCCTTACCGCCGCCCATCGGCAGGGAGGTGAGGCTGTTCTTGAACACCTGCTCGAAGGCGAGGAACTTCAAAATGCCGAGCTTGACGCTCGGGTGGAAACGCAGACCGCCCTTGTAGGGGCCGATGGCGCTGTTCATCTCGATCCGGAAACCACGATTGACGTGCACGTCTCCCTCGTCGTCCACCCACGGGACGCGGAACATTAAAACGCGCTCGGGCTCGGTCATGCGCTCGAGGATCTTGGCCTGCCGGTATGCCGGGGTGCTCTCCACCACCGGCATGACCGATTCGACGACTTCCCGGACGGCCTGCAGGAACTCTGCTTCGCCAGGATTCTTGGCCTCAACCTGGGCCATGAAGGTATCTACTGCTGACGACATCCCTTCCTCCTGCGTGTGGAGTTGACTCTGCTCCGCGCTCTGTTCGGCGGCCTTTACCACAGGGAACCGGCACGGACCAGGTAGGTCGAGGCCGGACATCGTGGCATAGTTCGAAGGTGGAGTTCTGGGGCGCAAGCCCTACCCTCTTTTCGATGCTCGCGGTTCTGACAATTCTGGCGGCCCTGGCCTCCGACGAGGCAGGAGGGGATCCGCTGCCGCTGCTGCTCGACCTGGAGCTGACCCTCGGCTTCAACGCCCGGGAGAACGAACCGGAAACCGGGCTCACCCAGAACATCGACGGGACCTGGGCGATCGACCAGCTCCTTGCGCCGAGCGAACGACACCTCTATGGCACCGGCGCGCTCTCCCTGGGGGTGGAGTGGGAGGCGGCGAGTTGGCTGTTGTTCCGGGGGCTGCTCCACTCCGGCGAGCTGCGGCCCGGCAGTTGGCTCGACCCACCGCTGGTTGGCCTCACCGCGGATGGACAGACGATCGGGGAGGCGGCCGGGTCCAACGCCTTTGTGGGCTCCCTGTCCGCGACCTTCTACCTCGGCCCGACGATCCTCGAGATAGGCCGGCGCCGAACCACCCTGGCTAGCGGCCTGGTCTACGACGACTACGGCACGGGCCTGTTCTTCGCCCTCGACGTCGACGAGCTCGATGCCGGACCGTGGGTGGTGGAGGCGATGGCGTTGCTGGTCGGCGACACCATCACGGCGCTGGAGGAACCAAATCCGTTGTTCGCGCTGCGGGTGAGTTATGGGCTCTCCTTCTTCGAGTCGGTCAGCCTGTTTGGTGCGGTCTTTCTCGACCGCGGCACCCTGCACGACGTGCTGACCTCCGCCGTGGCCGAGCGTTGGATCGTGGGCAACCCGCCGCCGGCGTTGTGTGGGGCGATCGTCGAGCAGGTTGGCATTCCACAGACCGACTGGGGCGAGCTCACCTGCCTCGACGTGGCCCTCGATGGCCTCACCTATGGCGAGCGCACCAGCACCGGCACCCTCGGCTACGTCGGCTTCTCCGGGAATCTCATCCCCATCGACGGCCTGAGCCTGCGCGGCGCCCTGGCGGTGGGGTTTGGGCGGGTGACCGTGGACGTCAACCTCGACGCCTACTCCCTGGCGTTGCTCAGCGAGTCGGAGGAGCTCTCGGGGCTCGTGGCGTACCGGGGCTCCTTTGGTTTGCTCGGCTACGCCGGTCAACTCGAGGCCCACTACGGCATGGGGCGGCACTTCGAGGCGTTCGTGGCCAACGACATGGACCTCGACCTGGGCGCCTTTGCCTTCGTGATCTCCGGCGCCGAGCCCCCGGAGATCGGCGGCACCTACGACGCCTTCGTGGGGGTCGCGCCGTACTGGGTGTGGACCGGGATCTTCTTCTCGGGCGGCCTGAGCCAGAGCTTCAACGCGGGCCGCACCACCGCCGCCGGCATCAACGGCCACGGCGTGTTTGGTGGCGGACCGAGCCTCGAGCTCGGCGGGGAGATCGGCTTCATTGAGACGCGGGCCGCCGACCTCGGCGCCATGGCGCCCGGCACCAGCGGGGCGATCACCTACGGCTTCGAGCTCGACCTCATCGGCCGGCTCGAGCTCGCCGATTGGCTCGAGCTCGAGGCTGAGGTCGACCTGTTCTTCCCGGGGGGCTTCTTCCCCGTT
>JAUUZB010001134.1 GCA_030590185.1 Deltaproteobacteria bacterium | reverse complement strand
TGCGCAGGGAGAGGTAGATGGTGCCGAGATCCTGGGCCAGCACCATCATCTCCACCGCCTCGGGCAGGACGTGGATGGTGACCGTGTTGTAGGCCATCTCCTGCTCGCTCAGCAGCCGGCGATTGGTCTGGCCGCCGATGCGCCCGGTGGCCAAGATGATGACGTTCTGAAGTAGGGTCACCGCCACCATCTCGCGGGACTTGGGATCGCGGAACACGCCGATGATATCGATGCGGTCCGACGGCTCGATCCAGTGGTGCACCGAGCTCTCCGGCGATACCCGGATCGAGATGGCGCGCCCCTTGTTTTGCACCGTATCGGCCAGGCGCTGGCCACCGGTCTGGGTGGCGATGTGCTGGAAGAGCAGCATGTCCCCGGCGTGCATGTCGATGGCGAGCTTTTGCCCGAAGACGTTGGCCAGGCCCTGCTGGCGGAGGCGGTCGGTGACCACCGACGGGGTGATCAAGCGCTTCGGGACCTTGGCCCGCGAGAGGTTGTCCTTGCTCAGGATCGAGCCGGCCGAGGTGTCCTTTCTCGCTACGATCACCCAGACCGGCTCCCAGCCGGCGGAGATCTCCTGGCCCTTCTGCTTGACGGCGAGGAACGCCACCAGCGCCGCCAACACGGCAAACACAGCGGCGAGAATCAGCGGGACGCGACCTTTGAGCATCGAGGCTTCCTCGGCGAATGGACTACGGGATCGGTAGGATGATCACCGTATGATACGAATCTATGTAGACATCAAACGCGTCGATGAACAGCGTGAAGATCGAGCGCGGCTCACCTGTGTTTGGGCTTTCCAGTATTGGGGTCGGTATGAACAGGAAGAAGGAGAGGATCCCTACCACCAGGACGTATTCGGTCATCGCCTGGCCGAGGGCGCGCCGGCGCCGGGGCCGCGGCAGGCGGTGCTTGTGGGCTACGCCGTTCATGGCTGCTCCTGCCAGGTGACGTTGATCACCGTGCTCGGCGGCTGGTCCTGGTCCTGGTTGAGGAGGATCCGTACGTTGGTGGTCGCGTTTTCGTACTCGATCTGCATCTGCTTGCGGTCGATGGTCGGCTGAATCAGCACCTCCCGGGAGCTCCCCTGGAGTTGGCCGTCAAAGTGCGCCACGACCTGCGCGAGCTTTCGTGGGCAGCGCAACAACGCCATCTCGGTGATCACCGCGTCGTCCCGGGCGCCGTTGGAGGTGATCACTGAGCAGTCGCCCGGCACCGGGATCAGGCGCTCGCCCGCGAAGCGGAACTTCTCGGTGACGCTGGCGATGATCACCGTTTGGCCGGACGGTTTTTGGCTGACGATGATGGTGCGGATGATGGGATCAGCCCGGTCGGTGGCGATGAGGGTCTCCTGATCGCCGTCCCGGTGACGTTCCACCCGTTGTCCCTCGTCGGTCCAAACCGCTTCGTAGCGATCGGCCACCTTGCGTGGTGAGTCTCTGGTGAGCGCGTAGCCCATCTCCCGCGGGATCCCGTTGGTGTGCATCTCCTGACCCATCGGGAAGAAGAAGGCGTTTGGGTAGGGGGGGATTTCGTTCTGGAGCCAGACGAAGCGCGGCGGCAGCGAGCCCTCGGCCTCGAGGTTGTCGAGCCAGGCGGTGAAGACGCCGAAGACGGCCGAGCAGGTGAGGGCGATCACCGCCACAGTGATCCAGGTGCCTCGGGCTACCATTCGCAGCGCCTCGTTTGATTACCCGGGCAGCCGAGGAAGTTGTTCGAGCGCTTGTTCAGGGCGGTGCGGTAGCCGCTATTCCCCGAGTGGTCCGGGTACATCGGCAGGCTCTCGAAGTTGCGGACTGAGCTCCTGCTCTCCGGGCTGCTGTCGATCTCGCCGAAGAGCTCCACCTGGCCGTTGGCGGTTTCCGAGGCCCTGGTCTCGTCTGGGCGGCCGCCGCGATTCATCGTGTAGGGCCGCGAGAAGACGTGCGCGTCCAGGCTTTGCTGGCTGGGTATCCCCACGGCGTTCATCAGGCCCGGTGGGATATTCTCCGTGTAGTCTAGGATGTTCAAGATCGCCGCGATCACCGGCCCGGCCGGTAGCGCCTCGATCGCTTTGCTGCTCAGGTGCTTGACTGTTTTGGCGTACTGGCCGTCGCGGTTGGTGCCTGGGTGGGTGCTAGCGCCGTCCGGCATGCGCCAATCGTCGGAGACCAGCACCGCGGCGATGTCGGTGCTTTGGCCGTGCGCGTCGAGGTCGCGCAACCGGCGGCCGCGGGGTCGCCACTCGGTGAGGTCCATGCCGCGGGATTTGCCCTGCTCGGCCAGCATCTGCATCCGGTCCGCGTAGTGCGCCTCGCCGAGCCGCCAGGGCGGGTGGATTTCGAGCCGGGCGCGCGCGTGGATCTGCCCTTTTTCATTCAACCCGATTCGCTTGGATGGGCCGGAGAGGAAGCTCTGCAGGTCGCTGCCGAAGCCTATGAGGTTGAGGACCGCGGCGACGGTGCCGTCGCCACCGGAGAAGTCGGCGTTGGCCGCCGCCGGGATGAGCCCGACCTCCCGCGACCGCAGGTCACTCGCCCCGGGGACGAACAGCGCCGACATGGTCATCATGGAGCCGGGCAACCGCTCCCGTGCGCCGTCGAGATCGAGGTACAGTTCCGAGATCTCGTTGCGGGC
>JAUUZB010000078.1 GCA_030590185.1 Deltaproteobacteria bacterium | reverse complement strand
GTCGATGCCATGGAAGGTGAGACGTCCGGCGGTGGATCGGACGTGACCACGACCCTCAGCGTGGGCACGACCCTGACCAGCCCCGATGATACCTGTGCGACCTTCAGCTACCTGGTCCCAATATGGACCCTGGTCCGCTTCGACCAACTCCCTGGGCTCGCCGGCGTGATCTCCGAGGATCGGACCCTGCAGTCGTTTGATTGCGCAGGCGGCGGCGCCGCCGACGCCACGTGCAGCCTCGAGGATTCGTGTGGACCGGATCTCCTCTGCGCGGGCATCACCCGGGGCGAGTCTGGGATCTGCATGCCCGTGAGCTACTGGGGGGTATTCTCCGAGACGCACCCGGTGGCCATCCCGGATGACGGCACCACCATCCTCACCCGAACGATCGCGGCGAGTGGCCTAACCTCCGTCGACATGGACGTCATCGTTACGGTCGAGCTGAGTCACCCCGACGCCAGCGAGCTGAGCATCACCCTCACCAACCCCTCCGGCAATGAGCTTGGGGTCTGGGACAATGAGGCCGCCCCGGCTGGGGAGTTGTGGATCGAGCGGGTGCCCGTGGGGTTCTCCGGGGACGAGTCGGTCAACGGCGACTGGACCCTCAGTATCCTCGACGCCACCCCCGGCAATGTTGGGAGTCTCCAGGCCTGGAGCGTGGAGATCATGAGCCGTTGGGACTGAGGATCCCGCGCTAGTACAGGTCGAGGTACTCGCCGACATACACGACGCCGTCGGCGGTCTCGTCGGCCCCGACCGCCGGGACCCTCCGTGTCCACAGTAGCCCGGAGGTCAAGGCTAGCTAGAGGTCGTTGACGTGGCCGGTCTACCCCCAAGCCTCCCCGGCCCGCGCCTCGATCTCCTCCACCAGCCCCTGGTGCTCCCCACACTTCACCCAGCGCTGGATCGCCTCCCCTGACCCTGGCCCGCGACAACATCGCCGTCGCCAGCGCTCCACCCGCCTGGCCGCCCCGAGCAACGTCTCGTGACTGATCTCCTCCTGCTCCACCCCGTGGACCAAGCCTTGGTAGTGCTCCATGACCCCATCCGGATCGCACGCCAGGAACAGGTCGATCCCCGCGTTGAGCCCGAGGGTCGCGATCTGCTGCGGGCTGTACCTCCCGGACAACGCCTTCATCTCGATGCCATCCGAGACGATCACCCCCTCAAACCCCATCTCCTCGCGCAGCACCGCGAGGGTCCGTCGTGACACGGTCGCCGGGTGGTCCGGGTCAAACGCTTCGACCACCAGATGACCGGTCATCATCGCGCCCACCCCCGCCGCGATCGCCGCGACAAACGGTGGCCACTCGACATGGCGCAGGCGCTCCGGGTCGTGGCCGATGAACGGCAGGGCGAGGTGACTGTCGAGATCCGTATCCCCGTGGCCAGGAAAGTGTTTCCCACACGCCCCGACCCCAACCGACTGCAGGCCCCGCACCAGGGCGGCGCCGAGCTCGGCCACCACCTTCGGGTCGCCCGATAGAGCCCGGTCGTTGATGATTGGGTTATCCGGATTCGTGTCCACGTCGAGCACCGGCGCCCAGTCAACATCAACGCCGAGGGCGCGCAACTCGCGGCCGATCCCCGCACCCACCCGCTCCGCCAGGTCCGGGTCACCCACGGAGCCGAGGGCTCGCATGGTCGGCCAGGGGCTAACCACGGCGCTCAGCCGCGCCACCTGCCCGCCCTCCTGGTCCACGCTGATCAACAGCGGCTCCCCGTCACGCCGCAGGCTGGCGAGCTCGCGGATCAGCTCTGCTAGTTGCTCGGCCGACTCGACGTTGCGCTCGAAGAGGATCAAGCCGCCCGGCTGGACCTCGCGCAGGATCTCCCTGAGCTCCCCGGTCACCGTCTTGCCGTGAAAGCCGCAGACCGTGATCCGCCCGGCCGCTGCTCGGGCGTCTCGTTTGGGGACGAGCTTCATTCCTCAGCGGGTGGGGCGGTCGGCCGTTTCTTTTTCTTCGTGGACGGCTTGCGCTTGCGGCGAGGCTTCGGGACGGCGGCTTCGGCTTCGGCGTCCGCGGTGACTTCAGCTCCAGCGTCCGCGGCGACTTCAGCTCCAGCGTCCGCGACGACTCCAGCTTCGGCGGCTTCGGCGTCGCCCCCCGGTGCCTCCGCGGTCTTCTTCTTCGGGTCGAGGCGCGCCGCGAGGATCAAATAGAGGGCGCCGTAGGAAAGGGCGGCGACGATGGCCAGCAGCACGTAGACCAGCAGCTTGGGGTAGGCCCAAAACAGGACGATGGTGCCCACCACCAGGCCGGTCAGACCGGCGGTCGCCAGGTGCAGGTACAGCCGCTTGTCCATGGCGCGAGTTAAGCATGGCCCCGTTGGTCGGTCTAGGGCGCGGCTAGCCATCAGAGGGGTGGCCGGTGTACATTGAAACCATGGGACGCGACCTCCTCTACAAGCCTCAACCGATCGCCTACGTTCCGGAAGAGGAAACCAAGAGCAAAAAGGCCAAGGACAAGGATGTTGCCAAGGCGCAAAAGGCCAAGGCACCAGCCAAGGGCGGCCGTGACCTCGGTCAGGTCGGTCAGTCGGTCCTCCAGAAGATGGCCCAGGCCAAGGCGGCCGGCCCCCAGGTGCACAAGCACGCCTACTTCAATAAGGACGTCTCCGGCGTCAACAGGGTCAACCTCAACCAGAGCAACGCCAAGGCATTGCGTGGCAACCGCGAGGCGGCCGACCTGCGCAAGATCGTGATTCCCCCGGCCCTCGGCGGCATCGAGCATCCCGACCCCGGTGTCCTGCAGGGCGCCATGGACCTCATGGGCGTGGCGGACGGTTTTGCCAACGACCTCGCTGGCCTGCTCAGCCGCCAGGGGGCGTGGGCCAAGGGCAAGGGTGTCACGGTCGAGATGATCGAAGAGCGCATGCGTCAGCTCGAGGTAATGGTCGAAGCGCGCAAGGCCGCGCTCGGGCGCATGGCTGAGGGCAAGAGCGACGAGCCGATCACCTCCGTGACCCTGTTGCAGGCGGCCACCGCGGCGGGCGGGGCGATGGAGGAGATCGAGGACGTGGCCAGCGCCGGCTCCGAGCTCATCCAGCAAACCTCCGAGCAGGCCCTGGGAATGCACGCCCGCCTAGCGAAGCTGTTCGGCGTCAAGATGCAGTGACCGCGGAGGGGGGGGGCCAAACCGGTCGACGTGCCGCAGAGGGATCGGCTTACCGCCGAGGGGCCAAGGTAGCCGAGCCCGTGCCTTGAGCCATTCCGTTGGCGCCCTTGGCCTCTTGGCGGTCCACCCGGCATCTCCACAGCGTTGCGATCTCTGTGCCTTCGCGGCCTCAGGAAACTGGCGCTCCCACAATGGCGTGCTAGCGTGGCGCCGTGCGGCGCCTCCTCCTCATTTCCCTTTGTCTCACCGGCTGCGCCTCGCCGCGCGTCACCTCCGCGCCCCCCGCCCCTAGTGAGGATCCGATCCTCGCCGCCATAGGCCTAGGCGGCGACGACCAGTTCGAACATCACCTCGAGCAGCACCCCGACACCGATTGCCGCGCCGATTGGCGTCCCTCAGACCTGCGCCTGACCTACCGTCGCGAGGCCCCAACCCCCGCCGCCGTGCAGAGCGCCGCCCTGCGTTACGAGGGCGTCCCGTACGTCTACGGCGGTACCGGCCCCGACGGCCTCGACTGCAGCGCCTTGATTAACAGGGTCTTTGCCGGCTTCGGCTACGACCTGCCGCGCACCGCGCGTGAGCAGTATCGGGTCGGCCTGCGGATCGAGCGCCAGAGCTTGCGCGCCGGGGATCTGGTCTTCTTTCACGAACACCCCGGCGGCACCCGCATCGGCCACGTGGCGCTCTATCTCGGGCACGGCCGCTTCATCCACGCGGTCCGTGGCAAGGGGGAGGTCTCCTTCGATCGGCTGAGCACGCGTTACTACCACCAGCGCTTCGCCGGTGGCCGTCGGCTGCTGGTGATGCCGCCGGGCCGCTATTCGGATCGATCCGGGGCGGCCAAGCCGGACCTCGCCTTTGATGACGCTGCGCAGGTGGCCGAGCGGTTCGCCGACCGTGTGGGTCCCTGTCGCGAGAGCAGCTTCGGGCGCCTGGCCAGCGGTGGGTGAGCGTTTGACGGTCGACCCGTTGTCGGATAACCAGCCCTCCCAACGTGATCGACCTACACTGCCACATTCTGCCGGGCGTGGACGACGGCGCCCCAGATCTCGAAGGGGCCCTGGCCATCGCCCGTTGCCTGGTCGACGCAGGCTTCACCGGCGTTGCCGCGTCGCCTCATTTCGGTGCCGGCCCCGGTGGCGACGTGCCCATCGCCATCGCCACCCGGGAGCGCGACGATCTGCAACAGCGGCTGGCCGAGGAGGGGATCGCCCTCGAGCTGATGCCGAGCGCCGAACATTACGTCACCCCGGAGTTGTTCGAGCGCCTGGCCAACCAGGACGTCGCGCCGATTAACGACGGTCATTGGTTGCTGGTCGAGCTGCCCTGGGGTGGGCTCGCGGATCCCGAGGGGGTGCTGTTCCGCATCCAGACCAAGGGCTACCGCCTGTTGCTCGCGCACCCGGAGCGCCTGCCGGAGCTCTCCTTCGATCTGATCGCCCGCTTGGTCGAGCGCGGCGTGAAGATGCAGCTCAACATCGCGAGCTTCGCCAACATCTACGGCAACACCATTCACCTGCGGGCCCTCGAGATGGCGGACCGTGGCCTGGCGCACGTGCTGTGCACCGACCTGCACGGCGCCGAGGAGGCCGATCTCTGGATCCGCCACGGCCTGCGCGCCATCTCCGATCGCTACGGCAAGCGAGCGGTGCAGCTCGGCACCACCGACAACCCCCAGGCCATCGTTGACGACCGCCCCGGCGCCGATCTCCAGCCGATCACGGTGGCCCGGTGAGCCGATGAAGACCGCCCTGCGTCTGCTGGTGAGCTGCGCCCTGAGCGTGCTCTTTTTGTGGTTCGCCTTTCGCAACGTCGACCTGGCCGGCGCCTGGGAACAGATCAAAACGGTCGAAACCGGCTACGTGTTGCTCTACCTGGTCTGCCTGGTGGTCATTCAGGCCTGCCGGGTGTTTCGTTACGACGTCCTGATCCGGCCCTTCGTGCGCATCTCCACCCGCAGCCTGCTGCGCGTCTCCAACGTCGGCCTGATGTTGATTTTCGCCCTGCCCCTTCGCCTCGGTGAATTCGGTCGGCCCTACCTGCTCAAACGCGAGAGCGGCGCGCCCATCAGTGCTGGGCTCGGCGCGGCCGCGGTAGAGCGTACCGTCGATGGCCTGTTGATCACCTTCCTATTCTTCGTCACCACCTCCCTGTTGTCCGCCGAGTACACGGTGCGATCCGAGCTGCGCGTCGGCGCCTATGCCTCCCTGGCGATTTTTGGCTCCGCCACCGTGGTGATCGTGGCGGCCCTGCTCAGAGGCCCAGCCATGAGCCGGCTGCTTCACCGCATCGGGGACCCGATCTCCCGGGGGTTCACCAACAAGGCGGTCGGCATGCTCGAGGCCTTCATCACTGGCCTGCGCGCCCTGCCGAACCTTCGCGCCGTCGGGTCCCTGCTCGCCTACACCCTGGTTTACTGGGCGGCCAACGGCCTCGGGCTGTACTTCGTGATGAAGGCCTTTGGCTTTGGCGTGCCGCCCATCGCTGGCTTCGTGATCGTGAGCGTGCTGGTGCTCGGCATCATGATACCGGCCGGGCCCGGTCATCTCGGGACCTTCCAGGCCGCCATCGGCGTCGGGCTCGCGGTCTTCGGCATCGATGACACCTCGGCCCAGGCCTACGGAGCGGTGGTGTATCCGATGAACGCCGCCGTGATCATCGCCTTTGGGCTGCCCTATCTGTTCAGCGGCAGGATCGGCGTGCGCAACGTGATCTCCGCCTCTGCGCAGATGGGTGAGGAGCCAGCCGACGAGCCAGCCGACGAGCCGGTCGACGATCCAGCCGACGAGCCGGTCGACGAGCCCGCCGACGAGCCCGCGGCCTCAGTCTGAGACGAGCTGCCCGGCGCGGGCCTCGCACCAGTCGGCCTGTTCGGTGTGCCCTTGGACGCGCAGCACCTTGGACAGGGCGGTCAGGTCATCGGCCTCGAGCCCTAGCTGATCGCGGTGGGCCACGAAGGAGTGGAAGATCTCCACCGCCACGGGGCTCATGCCGCCATGTAGGGCGAGACGGACGGCGCGGCCGCAGGCCTCCACCGCTTCGACGTCCCGGCCGGCACGCCGGTAGAGCTTGGCGAGCTCCGCTAGCACCCCGGCCGATTTCGGGTGGCTGTCGAACAGCACCTCCCCCTCGCGGATCGCCGCGTCGAGGTCCTCCTCGGCCATGTGCTGGAGGCTCTGGATGCGCTGGATGAATTCCATGGCCGCGGTCAGCCCTGCGCCCGCGGGAGCGAGCGCGGGACTCCTATCGTGGATCAGCATGGCCGCGCTGATCGGGGCCTCGGCTCGAGCCGTAGCGGACAAGGCGACCTTCTCCCGGGCGAGCTCCGGTTCCAGCGCCGCGGCGGGACGGTCCCGCAACGACGCGAGGGTCCCGCCCAGGCGGGCCGCGATCAACGCGCCAACGGCGATTGGTGACACCAGGCCGAGGCCGGCGCCGATCACGCCCGCATAGGGATGGAGCCGCACCAACCCGCTCGCCACCAACAGGACGACCGGCAGACCGATCAGGTAGCAACAGGCGACCCCGCCGATCAGCGTGGCCATGGCGGCGGGCAGCTCCCGGCCCACCTCGCGGACCAGCCATGCCCAGAGGCTCGGCCGAAGGAGGTCCACCAGCCCATCGGCCACGGTTGTCAGGGTCAAGGTGATCAACAGGCCGATGAGAAGATAGCCGGCCGCCAGGGTGGCGGCGATGGCGTCCGGCCACGCCGGGGCGGACAGGATGCCGGCGGCCGCCAGGTCGAGCGGCCCGTAGAGTTGCGCCACCGCCGCCAAGGGCGCACCCCACACGATGATCAGCAGGGACAATCGCCCGCTGAGGGCCATGACCTCCACCGGCGCGGGCCGCTCGCAAAAGCGGGCGCGCAGGGCGTCGTGGGCCATCACCGGTGAGGCGAAGACCAACACGGCTAGAGCCTGCATCGTCGGCGGCATTGGCACCGCCAGGCTCGTCGCCACCAGTCCGGCCGCGCCGAGCAAGAGGAGCAGGATCACAAACGGCAGCGAGCGCAGGCCACCGCGGACGGTCAATAGCTCGCCAATGACCTGGCCGGCGAGCCCGGCGAACGGCTGGCTCCCCATGGTGGCCGCGGACTAGCGCTCGAGGATGTTCATCAGCCGGCCGATCACCATGTCGAGGGCGACCCGGTTGGCGCCCCCCTCGGGGATGATCAGATCCGCCCAGCGCTTGCTCGGCTCCACGAACTGCAGATGCATCGGCCTAACGGTTTTGTAGTACTGCTCGCGGATTTGCTGGAAGGTGCGCCCACGCTTCTCCATATCGCGCCGGATGCGGCGCACGACGCGGATGTCGGCGTCGGTGTCGACGAAGATTTTCACGTCGAGGCGCTTGCGGATCTCCGCGTCGACGAAGACCAGGATCCCCTCAACGATGATCACCGGCGCCGGCGCGATGTGGCGGACCTCATCGAGGCGAGCGTGGGTGACGAAGTCGTAGATCGGGATGTCGACGGGCTTGCCGGCCCGGATGGCGTCAAGGTGGGTGATCAACAGATCGTTGTCGAGGGAGTCCGGGTGATCGTAGTTGAGGAGCTCGCGTTCCTCGATCGGCATGGTGGGGTGATCGCGGTAGTAGGAGTCGTGGTCGATGATGACACACGTGCCTTTCGGCACACCCGCGGTGATGTTCTTGGCGACGGTGGATTTCCCGGAGCCCGTACCGCCCGCGATGCCCATGACCAACGGTTTTTGCTCGGTGACCATGGGGGCCGGCTATAGCACGGCCGGGTAGGTCTGCCGAGTGCGAAGTGGGCTTGCTGACCCGGTAACAGCGCGCTGGCGGCCCGGCGCGATCGTGGCGCTCAGCGCTTCGGCGCCGCGTAGAGACCGGCCAACTCCGCGCCGCCGTAGTAGTGGCCGAGGATCGTGCGGAAGTCCTGACCAGCCTCGGCGCGGCCGATGGCGCCGAGCTGGCACATCCCGACCCCGTGGCCCCAACCGCCGCCTCGGAAGGTGAGCGCCGTCAGGGCGCCCGCCTCGTCCCGCTCGCGACGGATCACGAAGGCGCCGGAGTTCAGGTTGGCAAAGAGTCTTCGGATCGGCAGCTCCATGACCACCGTTGCCTTGCCTGTGTCACCGAACAGCTCGAGGCTGATCACCTTGCCGCCGCGGCCTCGCTCGCGCACCCGAAGGTCGACGAGCCGGCCCAGCTTAGGGAAACGCTTGGCCACCAGGCGGTGCAGGTCGGCGGCGGTGAAGCGTGTATCCCAACGGAACTTGTGGCCGCGCGCGAAGCTCGCCTCCGAGCAGTAGGTGGCGGGGCTGCGGGCCAGCCAGGCCGCGATGTTTAGCTCGGTGAGGCCGTCGGCGAAGGGCGCCAACTCAGGGTGGCCCGCGACGTCGAAGTCCGGCCGGGCGCGCAGGGCAGGGTGCGGATGGTCACCCCAGACCGCGTCGTTGTCCTCGGTGAAGCCGCCACAGGTCGAGGAGTAGACGGCGTGCACCAGGGCGCCGCTATGGAACAGCGCGTGGCCGTAGGTGGCCTCCACCGCCCCGTTGGTGCGCGGGTCTTCGCGCTCCACGCCCGCGTAAACCTGGCAGTGCTGCTCGGCGCACAGGTGAAAGGGGTCGCCGTGGTGGCGCCTGCCGAGTTGCGCCAGCAGGTGGTTGCGGGCCGCGACCGCCTGGGCCTTGAGCGCCTCGGCCGGCGCCCGTGCGAAGATCTCGGACGGCACCACCCCGGCCAGCACCGTCTCCGCCCCGACCGCGTTGATCGCGGCGAGCTTGCCGAGGGGATCGATCGCTACGTAGATCTCGCCCCGATAGGATCGGTCGGCAAAGCCGTGCCAGTCGTAGCCCTTGCTGTGCTCGACCCGCTCCACCCGCAGAAGGGTCGGCCCAGCGATCCGATCGCGTGCGGATCTGTTGACCTCCTCAATCTCGGGCACCGGCACCAGGCGCACGAAGCTGGTCGCCTTGCCCAGGGGCCCGCGGCTGGTCTTGACGTTGATCTCGCCCCACGGGCGCTCCACCAGCCGCCGGCGCGCCACCGCCCGTTGGCCAAAGCGGCGGTAGACCTCGCCCGCCAGGCGCTCGGCGGTCTTGCGGTCCGGGGCGGGGAGGGCGATCCGGTAGGTGCGGTTGTCGAGCACCCGGCCGCCGATCCCTAGCACGGTCCCCTCCTCGAGCGCCTCGATCTCTGGGTAGCCGCGGGCCCGCCAGCCCGCC
>JAUUZB010000722.1 GCA_030590185.1 Deltaproteobacteria bacterium | reverse complement strand
GGGGCACCCACGCGCTTCGGATTCTTGGACCACGTTTGAGCCCATTCTCGCGCCGAGCCGACGGGAAGTCACTCAACCAGTAAAGAAAACATATATGGGTGTTCGGCGTCGGGCGTCAAACCGACCACGAACCCAACCGGCGGTGGCGCTCAGCCATTCCCCCGAAAGGGGCCAGGGTATTGCATCTTGGCCGAGGTCACCGCCGCCGCTTCTTCCACGGCTTCCGCCGGTGCTTCACTCTCCCGCGCCACGAGGTAGGCGGCCGTGCAGGTGTCGCCGCGACCGGTGCGACCCTCGAGACCGTAGGGGCCGAAGCGACCCCCGTAGAGCCTCGTACCGTCGAAGACCTGCACGCCCTCGGCGTGGGTGTAGAGGATGGTGCCGACCCCGAGGTCGAAGAGTCGACGGGTCGCCCGCTCCGGATCGGCGAAGCCGGTCAAGGTCTCCGCTTCGTTGACGTCTACCTTGAACAGGTCGATGTGCGGCAGATA
The DNA here is from genome assembly GCA_030590185.1 of Deltaproteobacteria bacterium. The sequence continues at coordinate 3,276 of JAUUZB010000722.1, read as the reverse complement.
GGTCGCCTTGTCCCGCCAGTCCTGATGGCGCATGCCGCCATCCTCGCCGACGACGCGCAAGAAACCCTGGGCGTCGGTCCCGAGCACCTCGGCACGCTCGCGGGCGAGCGGGATGAGCTCCGGTGGGAACTCCCCGAGGGTCAAGGGGTTGATGTGGAGCACATCGGCTTCGATCTGCTCGAGGTCTGCGGCGCAAAATGGCTCGGCGCGGGAGATCAGGTGGCAGGTGCGGTCATCCGGGTTGTCCGTCGGGTAGTCGTTGCGGATCGAGGTGGATGTTTCGCTAGGGAACAACACCACGCGGACCCCGGCGTCGTCGAGGGCCGAGAAATGCTCCCGGTCCTCGGCCCGGCACTTGGTGTAGACCGTCACCTCGGCCCCGAGCCGCGCCGCCGCGATGCCGCCATAGACCACGCCGCCGCCATAGACGGTCTGCGGGGTCCCCTTGACCACGTTGACGTCGATCGACAAATGGCCGGCAAAGGCGATTCGCATGGGGAAACTCCCTGACCGTCAGCCGTCCTGGCCGACCAACTCCCGGTGACGCTGATCAAACGTCGCGAACGGGTTGTCGCCCTCGGTGGTGCGGCGCACGAAGGTCGGCAGGGCAAAGGCTGCCCGGTGGACCTCGCGGTTGTAGTAGAGGCAGCTCGGTTCCAGCGCGGCGACCCGCGCCTCGTCGAAGAAGGCGTCGTGGCGGTGGTCCTTGCCCGCGTAGGCCCAGCTCCAGGAGCCGCTGGGGTAGGTGGGGATGTAGCCCAAGAAGGTGCTGACGTGGGCAAAGGCCCCGCGCAGCTGCCCGTAGATGGCGCCCACCGCGGCGGCGCCCCAGTGGGGTGACTCGGTTTGCGCCACCATCACGCCCCCTGGCTTCAGGGCGGCGCCGACCTTCTGGTAGAACTCGCTCAGGAACAATCCCACCGCCGGGCCCTTCGGATCGGTGCTGTCGATGATCACCAGATCGAAGGTATCCCGGTTGCGCTCGATGTAGGCCACCCCGTCCTCGAACAACAACTCCGCCCGGGGGTCGGCGGCGGCCTTCTCCACCCAGGGGAAGAACTCCCGCGAGACCGCGGTCACCCGCTCGTCGATGTCACACTGGACCACGCGCTCGACGCTCGGGTGCTTGAGTGCCTCGCGCAGGCAGCCGCAGTCGCCGCCGCCGATGATCAACACCTGACGCGGCTCCGGGATGCTGCACAACGGCACGTGCACCAACATCTCATGGTAGACGAACTCGTCGCGCTCGGTGAACATCATGATGTCGTCGAGGGTGAGCATGCGGCCGAAGAAACCGGTCTCATAGACGTGGATGGTCTGGTAGGGCGTCGTCTCCTCGTGGAGCTTGCGGTGGATGCGGATCCCCAGGCGGGTGGCGCCGCTGTCCTCCTCGAAGAACCAGCCGTCCTCGACAAAGCCGCGGCTGGCGGGCATCGCTTCGCCATCGACCAAGCCTTCCGGGATGATCTTGTCGTCGGTCATGAGCCGACCTCCTCCTCGATATCGGCAGGGTGGTCCGCTCGGGCTTCCTTGGCTTCCTGCTCCTTCTGGGCCTTGCTGTCTTTTTTCTGTTCTTCGACGCTGGCGAGCAATTCGCGCAGCTTGGGCACCACGTCGAAGATGCTGTCGGGGATGTAGCCCTCGGGCGGCGGCGGCCCGTCGAGTTCCACCAGGTGCGAGCGCACCGGCCGGTCCCCCTGCATGAAGATCTCGGCGTAGCTCTTGGGGATCGGTTGCAGGGCGCGGCCCTCGTCGAGGATCATGTACTCGTTGCGCATGCAGCCGGTGATCAGGGTCTTGCGGCTACCGTAGCTCAGCCAGGTCGCCTCGTGCAGGTGCCCCATGAGATACACGTCGTAGTCGGTGCTCTTCTGCATGCGCTCGGTGGTTTCCTTGTTGAGCGCCACGTCGGCATCCTTGGTGACCAGGCGGGAGGCGACCTCCTTGGCGATGGTCCAGCTCAAACGCTTCATCGGATCGCGGTCGGTGAAGAACCCCTTCCAGAAATCTCGGGTCCAATAGTTCCAGAAGGCCGCGGCGTAGAGTTGTTTGAACTCCGGCACCAGGTCGAGGATCTCGTTGCGGGGGGCCAAGCGGTCGTAGAAATGCAGCAGCGGCTGCCAGGCCATCACCACGTCGAGCAGGCCGACGCTGCCGAAGGGCAGGTTGAGCACCCGTTTGCCCTCGACCTCGAGGAAGGGCTTATCCTCGTCGATGCGAAATAACACGTCCGCTTGGCTGCCGTGCTCGATCAGCACGCGGCCGAGGCCTAGACGAAAACCGGGGAAGTGGATCCGATCGCTGCCGCCGCACAGGGAGCGCACGAAGCCCTGTACCTCGGGGAAGAGGATCTCGAAGTCGTGGTTGCCGACCAGAAAATGTACGTCCCGCGGCGCTGACTCGTGGGCGACGAAGTTGCGGATCGCCTCGAAGAACAACGGGTGGGCCGCCGCCACGCGACTCATCTTGCCGAGACCGACGTCGGCGCTGATTTGGGTCGAGTGCTTGCCTAGGTGGGTGGTCTTGAGCAGATCGAAGACGTCACCATTCAAGACGAGATCGATAGCCAGCTGGTCGAAGGGGGGCTCGTTGTAGCTGAGGATCAGCTCGCCGAGAAAATCGGAGTGGGGGAAATCATCGTGCGGTCCGCCGGCACCCATTTCGATGTCGCTAATACACAGGATCAGACGATCGGCGGTCGCGGCGGAGAATTGTCGGGGCCACGGTTTCATAGTGGGCGTTTCATACCGTGTTGATGCGGCTGCTCACAAGGGCGGCTGGTGCCGGCGGGGCTCGGTTGCTATGGGGCGCGGGTGAAAACTACACCTTTCTATAGCGAGAAGCTCGATGAGGCACTGGCGTTGGCGGCGGATGCCTTTCGGTGCAAGTGCCGCAAGGGGACCGATGTCCCGTACCTCGCCCATCTCTGTCAGGTGATGGTCTGGGTCGCCGAGAATGGCGGCGACGAGGACCAGATGATCGCCGGGCTGTTGCACGACTACCTCGAGGACATCGAGGACGCCGACCCGATGCTCCTCGAGAGACGGTTCAACCCGCGGGTGCGCCGGTTGGTCGAGGCGCTGTCCGATGCCACGGACGCCAATAACAAGCCGGACTGGCGACCACGCAAGGAGGCCTACGTCGCCCATTTGAAGCTCGCCTCACCCGACGTGAAGCTGGTCAGCGCCTGCGACAAGCTGCACAACGCCCTGTCGATCGTGCGCGACCTCGAAGTGCTCGGCAAAGAGTTGTGGCCGCGTTTCAAGGGCGGCCGCG
>JAUUZB010000098.1 GCA_030590185.1 Deltaproteobacteria bacterium | reverse complement strand
TTCCCATCCCCACCCTGTGCCACATGGAGGGCCTGACGCCCTACGGTGCCTGTCGGTTGTGCGTGGTCGAGGTTGGGGAAGCGCCCCGCTCACGGCTGATCACCTCCTGCACCCACCCCGTGGAGGAAGGGCTGAAGGTCCGCACCGCCACCACTCGGGTGGTGACCGCGCGCCGGATGGTGCTGGAGTTGCTGCTCGCCTCCTGTCCGCAATCCAAGATCATCCAGGATCTGGCGGCGGCCCAAGAGGTGCGCCAGCAGCGTTTCCGCCAGGAACAGGAGGACTGCATCCTCTGCGGCCGCTGCGTACGGATGTGCGAGGAGCAGATGATGGCCAAGGCCATCGGCTTCCGCGGGCGGGGTGAGAACCGCTCGATTGGCACGCCCTTCGACGTCAGCTCAGAGGTCTGCCGGCTGTGCGGTGGCTGCATGTATGTCTGCCCCGCCTGTGAGCTGCGCTGCACCTTCACCGAGCCGGACAAGGCGATCTGCGGTGGCTGCGCCAACCTGGCCGCCCCCTGCGTCGAGACCGAGAAATTCGACGACATGATGTGCTTCTTGGAACCCTGCGTGGCCTGCGAGCTGCCACGCCTCGAGCAAGAAAAGAAAGAACGCTAGGCGAACCGCCTGCGAGAGGAAATACCGATGACACTGACCAGACTCAATTCAACAGCGGCGACCCTAACCAAAAACCGGACCGAAGGCTCGGTGACTCCCATCAGCGGGATGTGCGTCACCTGCGTCGATGGTTGTATCGGCATGTGCGAGATCGGCAAGTCTGCGTACCGCGGCCACGAGGTCATCTACCCGCAGCCCTTCGGCGTGATCACCACGGCGTCGGAGAAGGAATACCCGATCGACCTCTCGCACTTTACGATCCTCGGCACCGCGGTTGGCGCCGTAGGGATCGAGGCGGACAGCGACAAGGCGATCTTCCCGGCCGTCGACCTCGAGGTTCGCTTCGGGCGCAACAAGGATCTCAAATTCCGGCGACCCTGGATCATCCCGGGCATCGGCTCCACCAACGTGGCGAAGAACAACTGGGAGGGGCTCGCCATCGGCTCGGCGATCGCCGGCACCGGCCTGACCATCGGCGAGAACGTGGTCGGCATGGATCCGGAGGCGGAGTTCAAGGATGGCCGAATCACCAAGGCGCCCGATCTCCAAAACCGGGTGAAGCTCTTCCAGGACTGGCAGACCGACGGCTACGGCGCGACCATCGTGCAGGCCAACGTCGAGGACACCCGCCTCAAGGTCCAAGAGTACGCCATTCAGGAGCTCGGCGTCGAGTGGGTCGAGCTCAAGTGGGGTCAGGGCGCCAAGAACATCGGCGGTGAGGTCAAGATCAACGACCTCAAAAAGGCGCAGCTGCTGCACCGGCGCGGCTACGTGGTGCTGCCCGATCCGACGGATCCGGCGGTCATCCGCGCCTTCGAGCGCGGCGCCTTCCGGGAGTTCGAGCGCCATTCGCGCGTCGGCATGGTCACCGAGGAGGGCTTCGCCCAGCGCGTCGAGGAGCTACGCAAGGCCGGCGCCAAGTACATCTCCCTCAAGACCGGCGCCTACCGGCCGGCGGACCTGGCGCGCGCCATCAAGTACGCCTCCAAGTATGAGCTGGACCTGCTCACCGTCGACGGTGCTGGCGGCGGCACCGGCATGAGCCCCTGGCGGATGATGAACGAGTGGGGCATCCCCGGGGTGGAGATCTTCTCCCTGACCCATCGCTACGCCAAGATGCTCGACGACCGGGGCGAGTACGTTCCAGACATCGCCCTGGCCGGCGGCTTCACCTTTGAGGATCAAATCTACAAGGGCCTCGCCCTCGGCGCGCCGTACGTCAAGTTGATCGGCATGGCGCGCGGCCCGATCGCCGCCGCCATGGTCGGCAAGACCATCGGCCGACGCATCGAAGAGGATCAGGTACCGGTCTACGTCGAGCGTTTCGGCAACCGCAAGGAGGAGGTCTTCGTGACCGCCGCCGAGCTGCAGCGCCAATACGGCGAGCGTTACGACGCCATCCCGACCGGCGCCATCGGCCTGTTCACCTATTATGAGCGCTTGGCCCAGGGCATGCGGCAGCTGATGTGCGGCAGCCGCAAGTTCGCCCTCGAGCACCTGCGACGCGACGACATCGCCGCGATCACCAAGGAGGCCGCCGAGGTCAGCGGCATCACGTACGTCATGGACGTCGACCACAACGAGGCGGAGACGATCCTGGCCGGCTGAGATCGGGCCCCAGGTACCCATTCCCATTAAATCTAACCACCTAGGCTTGGCCACCTGCAGATCCCTTTGACTCGCCCTCGAAGGTTCGGTAGCGTGGCCGCCTCTCGTATGACGGAGGGGTTCTATGGCAGAACCAGCGTGCATTATTGGTACCGGTATCCAGGTCCGCGGCAATCTGTCGGGCTCGGGTGACCTATTGGTTGAAGGCCGAGTCGAGGGCCACGTGGCCCTCCAGGATCACATGACCGTCGAGGACAGCGGGACAGTGGTCGCTGATGTCGAAACCCGGGAGCTAACGATCCAGGGCAAGATGAGCGGCAACGTCGACGCTTCCGAGCGGGTCAAGATCGCTGGCTCGGCGGTGGTCACCGGTGACATTCGCGCTCCACGCGTCATCATCGAAGATGGAGCTCGCTTCCGCGGCTCCATTGAGATGGATGTCCCTCTCCCGGACGAACTCTAAAAATCTAGTGAGACATTCGGGCAACCTTCACGGTTAGCCGCGAGGAGATAAGCAGATGGCCAACACTATTATTGGCAGCTCAATCGTCATCGATGGTGAGATCACCGGCGACGAGGACCTGGTGATCCAGGGCACCGTCAAGGGCAAGATCCAACTCAAGGAGAGCCTCTACGTCGAGGAGTCTGGATCGGTCGAGGCCGACATCGAGACCCAGAACGTCGACATCTCCGGTCAGGTCACGGGCAACATCACGGCCACCGACAAGGTCGAGCTCAAGGCCCAGTGCCGGATGGTGGGCGACATCAAGGCCCCCCGCATTCTCATCGCCGACGGTGCCTCCTTCAAGGGCAACGTCGACATGGACGTCTAGCCCAACCGTTGAACTCAGCGCGCGGTGCCTGAACTCGGGTGCCGCCCTTGCCGCAGAGGAAGAGAATGGCAGAAAACGCGCCAACGATTATCGGTGGTTCGATCCTCGTCAGCGGACACCTCCAGGGTGAAGAGGATCTCACTGTTCAGGGCCGTGTCCACGGCACAGTGAACCTGACCAAGACCCTGCTCGTCGAGGAGTCCGGCATCGTCAAGGCCGATGTCTCCGTCCGCAACGCCGTCGTCAGCGGCGTCGTGGTCGGTAACATCACCGCCACCGACAGCGTCGAGCTGACGGATGTCGGCCGGATGGTGGGCGACATCGCCGCCCCCCGGGTCATTATCGTCGAGGGCGCACGCTTTCGCGGTAACGTCGACATGGGTGACCTCGAGGCACCACGGGCCACGGCCCCCTTGCCCACGCGCACGGTCGACCGCGGAGCCCTGAGCCGCTCGAGCTCGAGCTTGAGCCCGAGCCCGGCCCGCCCGAGCGCCGAGCGCCGGGCACCGCCCACACCGCCGCCGACCCGGCCCACCGCCCCGCCAACCAAGGTTGAGGCGAAGCCGGCTCCTGCAGCACCTGCCGCACCTGCCGCACCTGCCGGCAAAAAGGGTAAGCCGCTGATCGGTAAGAAGAAGATCAAGAAGAAGGTCGTCGTCAAAAAACGCGGCTGAGGCCTCCCCCGCGTCGGGCAACCTTCGCATCGACGCGGGCTACCTAAATCGGCTAAACTCCCGGCGCTATGCTGCGCTTCATCTCCGCCATCATCCTCGTGCTCCTCGTTACCGGCTGCGCCGAGCCTCGGCCAGCTGTGCTCTATGGACCCACCGGCGAGCTCACCGCCGATGACTACGAGGCGGTGCTAAAAACCTGGACCCAGGCGCACAAGCACTACGACGGGCTCTTCGACAACATCATCTTCTTCAGCGCCACCTACCACTCACCGGAGTTCCGGCGGGCGTTCGCGGTGGCTTTCCCCGACATCTACGGGCACGGCGGTGACGTCACCCGGCGGGAGTTGGTCGATCTCACCGACGGCATCGAGCAATTCCACACCTTCTTTTTCGTCGCCTACACGCCCGAGGACGACTGGAACGACTTCAACAAGGACGACTCGATCTGGCGCATGACCCTGACCGGCTCCACCGGCGTCTCGGCCGGACCGCACGAAATCGTGCTGGTCAACATCGATGAAAACCTGCGCAGCGTCTACCCGTACATCGGGCGCTTCGACGAGGCCTACCTGGTGCGCTTCCCCCTGACCGACTCGTTGGAGCAGCTCCTCGTGCCGCCGGAGGCGACCTCCTTCACCCTGCAAATCATCAGCGCCCTAGGCAAAACCGAGGCGACCTGGCCGCTGCGCAAGGGCACGCCCGAGTAGCGACGCCGGCTCAGAGGTTGTCGAGCAGGAAGTCGGTGAGGAGGTCCATGTCGGCCTCCTCGGTACCCTCTCCCTCGTTGCCGTCCGCTGCGGCCGTGGGTTGGGGTGAGGCGGCGGCCGGCGTGGGCGCGGGCGTGGCCGGCACCGGGCTCGGGGCAGCGACCGGGGTGGCGGCGGCCGCTGGGATCGGAGGTGGAACCTCCTCGAAGAGATCGATCGGAGCCGCGGCTGGTGCGGGTGCTGGCGCGGGTGCTGGCGTGGGTGCTGGCGTGGGTGCTGGCGTGGGTGCTAGCGCAGGCTTGGGCGCAGGTTTGGCCGCCACGACGGGCTGGGCTGCGGCAACCGGCGGGCCGGTCACGGGCCTGGCGGCACGTTTTGGGGGCAGCGGCGGGGGGGCAGGAGCCTCGACCATCTGCTTACCAACGAAGCCCGGCTCACATTGATAGGCCGTGTCGCCGGCGATGATGCTGTCGGCGAAGTACTCGGCCCCCTGGGCCTCGAGATCGGCGATCCGCCACACCTTGTCCATCAAGCCAATGGTGTCGTCGCCATCGAGCAGCGAAGTCACCTTCGCCGCTGGCTCCATCAAATACGAAGCACCGTGCTTGAGAAGGGTGAGGACGTTGTCGTCGAACGTCACCTCCCCCTTGTCAACCCACTCCTCGAGCTTTTCTTGCGAAACGAACAGAGGCTCGGACACGCTTGCATTCTCCCGAGGCCGTACCCATAGTACATCCCCGAAGTAAGGTACAGTACCCGCCTACATGGCAGATCCGGTACGGAGAAGGTAATGAGTGAAGGACTCCTCGAGCTCAGCGACGGGGAGTTCGAAACCCAGGTCTTGAAGGCTGAGCACCCAACCCTGGTTGACTTCTGGGCCGCTTGGTGTGCTCCCTGCCGGGCGATCGCGCCGGTGGTTGCCGAGATCGCGGGCGAGTACGCTGGTCGCCTCCAGGTCGGCAAAATGAACATCGACGACCACCCCAACACGCCCGGCAAGTACGCGGTACGCGCCATCCCCACCCTGCTCCTCTTCAAGGACGGCGAGGTGGTCGATCAGGTGGTTGGCCTGGTCTCCAAGGCCAAGCTCGGTGAGATGATCGCCAAGCACGTTTAGCCGACCAGTCATTCCCCCTTTTGGGGGGCTCCAGGCATCTTCAACATCTGCGCCAAGCGCTGCTTGACGAGCTCGATCCGGAACGGCTTGACGATCACGTCGACCACGCCGCTGCCGGAATGAATCAATGGCTTTGCCCGCTGGGGGTGGGCGGTGACGAAGGTGACCGGTGTGCGCCCGCAGACCGGGTGCCCCCGGAGCTTGGAGACGAAGGTGACGCCGCTCTCCTCGCCCATGTCGATGTCGACGAAAATCGCCTGCGGGCGCTGGTCCAACAGGCCCCAGGCCTCGGTGGCGTTCTGTGCGGTCAGGACCTGGTGCCCTTCCTTGTTGAGCACCTCTTCGAGCATGCTGCGTATCTCGAGCTCATCATCAACAACCATCACCGTGGCCATGGCGACGTTCCTCAGCTCCCTTGCCCCGAAGGTGGATAGGTACCACGAGATGCTCACGGCGCAAAGCAACTCGGGCGGCCGGCCCGGGAGCTCGGTTGCCGGCGTCGGGGCCTGGGAGGTATCGTAGCGCCATGACCGACGGGCTGGTCGAGCGCGGGCGTCGGTTTCGCTGACAACGGCAAAGTGCTATGCCTGCGCCGAGAGGAGCTGACGTCGTGACCCTGCGCCTACCCGCCCTTTCCCGCTCACTCATCGACGCTGACCCGGCCGGCGAGATCAGCGCCTTCCTCAAATCGAAGGCAGCGGCGGGCTACGTCCTCGCCGAGACCGCGAATGGCAGCAATGCCCTGTTGGTGGTCAACGGCAAGATCTTCTGCGCCGGCACCTTTCAGGACGATCGCTTTGGCATGCTGCCGCTGCCCTCCTTCTTCGCCAGCCTCGAGGGCGCCCGCGAGATCCAGTTGTGCGAGACCGACCTGCCGCTGTTTTTGTGCACCGCCGTGTTGTTCCGCAAGGCGCCCGCGGCGCAGATCCCTCTCCAGATCATGGACAGCGCGACCCTGCTGGCGCACGTCCAGCAGATGGGCAAGGACGCGGTGCTGGTGGTGCGGCGCGGAGAGGCTCGCAACCTGGTCTTCTGCCGCGAGGGGCAACCGACCGCCTTCTACGCGGCGCCCAAGGAGACCATCCCGGAGGGCGACAACGTCGCTGACCGGGTCATCGAGTACATCTACGCCGACTCCACCGCCGCCATCACCCTCGACCTCTACGACGAGGTACGCTTGCCACCGGCCCCCGACGCGGGCAAACCGGTCGAGGCCTACACCCAGGCGGCCAGCGCCGATCCCGGCGGCGAGCAGTCCTGGCTGATCGTTCGCCTCGGCGATCGGGTGGTCTTCCATTTTCCCATCACCAGCGACACCTTCACGGTCGGCCGCGGCGGCGGCAACGACCTGGCCCTCGACAACCTCTCGGTGTCACGCCATCACGCCCGGGTAAAACGCCAGGGGGAGCAACTGCTGGTCGAGGACCTCGGCGCGGAGAACGGGCTCAACATCGGCGGCCAAAAGGTCACCGGCGCGCTGCTGGCGGTCGGAGATGAGGTTGGGGTGGGCAAGTATACCCTGGTCCACCACCGCTTCGAACCGGGGGAGGCGCCAGCCGCGCTAAAACCGCGCGCCCCTGCCGCGCCGGCGGTGGAAGAAACCATCGCCATGCAGGCCCACAAGACCTTCGGTGAGATCGAGCACGAGGGCCAACGGCATCAAATCCGCGGTATGCTGTTCACCATCGGCAAGAAGTCCGACACCCACATTCGCATCAAGGGCTTCTTCGCCGCGCCGCTGCACGTCCGGATCCGGCGGGAACGGGACGGCTCCTACCGCCTACAGCACGTCGCCGGCCGACAGAGCGTCAAGATCAACGGCGAAGAGGTCGAAGAGGCGGCGCTCAAGAACAACGACGAGTTCACCATCGGCTCAGAGCGTTTTCATTTTCGCCTGGTGGCGGCGCGCTAGGAGCACTCCCCGCGGTCACACTCGAGACCGACCGGACACAGGCCGCAAGAACCGCTGCAGCCGTCGTCGCCACACTCCCGGAAGCTACAGTTCGGGATGCATTCGCACTGCCCGTCCCGGTTGCAGTACTCGTAGTACTCGCAATCTCCGCAGGAGCCATCGCAGCCGTCGTTGCCGCATGACCGGCCGGCACAGTTCGGGGAACAGGACACGCAATGTCCGCCGTCGGTGCAGGCCTGGCCGCCTGAGCAAGTACCGCAGGAGCCGCCGCAGCTGTCCGAGCCACACTCCCGGTCGAGGCAGTCGGCGAAGCAGCCGCAGAGGAAGGGGAACACGCAGTAGCGATCCCCCTCCTCGTTCTCCGGGCAACAGCCGCCGAGCCCGTCGCACTGGGCATCGTCGGTGCAAGTCATCGAACACCAGGCCATGGTTTCGCCGCTGGCGAACTCCACGGATAGACACGGCACGCCGTCGCCGCATTCATTCCCCCCCTCGGTGCATGGCTGGCCAAGGCTGGCCGCAACGCACAGGTTGAAGCTGCAGACCTCGGGCGAGGTGCAGGTTCCACAGGAACCCCCGCAGCCGTCGTCGCCGCAGGGCCCGGAGCAATACGGGACACAGGCGCTGCACTGTCCGTCGAGGCCACAGCTCTCCCCAGGGCTGCACACCCCGCAGTTTCCGCCGCAGCGATCCTCACCACACACCCGGCCGTTGCAATCGGGGACGCAGTCGAAACAGAGGTGCTGGTCGCTACAGGATTCGTAATCGGCGCAGGAGCCGCAGGACATGTTGCAGGCGCCAACGCCGCATTCCCAGCCATAGCAATCCGGAACGCAGGCCTCGCACTGGCCGGCCTCGCACTGCTCGTCGACCCCGCAGGTGCCGCAGCTGCCGCCGCAGTTATCCGGGCCGCACTCGCGCCCGGTGCAGTAGGCCTCACAAACGACGCAGGAGCTGTGCCAACAGGCGGTCCCGGCACCACAGGCCCCGCAGTCGCCACCACAACCGTCCGTGCCGCAATCCTTGCCCACGCAGTCCGGTTGGCACTCGGCTACGCACGCGCCGTCGCCGTTGCA
>JAUUZB010000741.1 GCA_030590185.1 Deltaproteobacteria bacterium | reverse complement strand
CGTTGTACCATCGACGGCGATTGCTCGACGGTCGGCGGCTTCTGCGCCGATGACGGCGCGCCCTGCGGCGACGGCACCAACTGCGGCCTCTGCGCCGACGACGACACCATCCGGTGCACCGACGGCGGTGACTGCACCGGCGGCGTTTGCGACCACACCGTCTCCTGCGACTACCTGTGTGTGCACGGGGTCGAGTGCGCCAACCCGTTCACCTGTGACGGCGGCACCGAGCACGGCGAGATGTGCGAAGATGACAGCACCTGCGGCGGCGGTATCTGCCGCAATCCCTGCGAGCTGCTCTCACCCTGTGAGTGGATGGTGAGCGGTGAGTGCGCCGACGACGGCACCCCCTGCTCACGCGACCAGGAATGTGGCTCCTGTGAGGACGAGCCCGGCATCCGCTGCAGCGAGGACGCGGACTGCCCCTGCACCGAGCCCGATTGCCCCGACACCTGTCTGTACTCGGTCGCCTGCACGATCACGGGCGGCGCCTGTGACTTTGCCTACCCGACCTGTTGTGGGCCCTCGGAGGTCGCCGACTGTTTCGCCGACCCGGAGACCGGTGAGGCGAACCTCTTCTGCCGTCAGGACTGCGTCTGCGAGCCGGCCTGCGTCTGGCCGGAGATCTGCGAGTTCGTACCGGGTCTCAATACCTGTGACTGCTTCGTGGTGCCGCCCTGATCCGACGATGGTGAACCCGATAGAGCCCCGCGGCGCGGGCGACGGCAGGTGGCTCGAGGAGATCCTGCGGGTTGGTGAGATCGCCCTCCTCAACGACCCCAGCGCACCGATTGGTGCGAACGGCGCCGCCCTGTGGGGTCAGATCGGTGTCGCCCTCGCCGGGCTGTTTGGGGACCGGGATCCCGGGTTGCCGGAGCTCACCGGGTCGGGTCTGAAACGGGAGGTGGGCGCCTTTGACGTCGCGGCGCAACGCTTCGCCGATCGCGAGGCGGCGAGCGTCGCGCAGCGGGCGATCCTGGATACCTATGCGGAGCTCGGTCGCAAGTGGCTGGCGTTGCCGATCGTCGAGGGGGCGTCCCCCACGCTCACCGTGCCAACCCCCGGTGGCGAGGGGATTCCGATCGCCGGTGTCAGGCTCGAGGGCGGGCTCGACGATGCCGATGCCGATGCCGATGCCGATGCCGATGCTAATGCTGATGCTGATGCTGATGCTGATGCCGGGCCCGATGTGGCGGCCGACGGTGCCCGACTCACCTGGGGTCTGTCGCCGCGCCTCCTGGTGGCGCTCGCCTCCCTGCACGGCGACGACCATGGACTGGTGCTACCGCCGCGCATCGCTCCGACGCAGGTGATCGTCGTCGCCACCGAGTCCGCGGCCGTGGAGTATGCCGAGGGGCTCGGCACCTACCTGCCGAGTCCCACCTTGCGGGTCGCGTACCGCGCCGGCGGTGAGCCAGGAGATTGGAAAGAGCTCGGCCTGCCCGTGCTGCTCACGGTCGGTGCCGCCGAGGCCGCCGCCAAGGAAGTCATCGTGCACACTCGGATCGACGGCGAGACCCTGCGCTGGCCGAAGATGGGACTCAAGGCGCGGTTGATCGATCACCTCGATGCGTTGCAGCTGCGCTTGCGCAACCGCGCCCAGGATCGGATCACGCCCGCCGGCGTTTAGTCGCTGACCACCGAGAAGAAGAACTCCGCGAGGCGCCCGTAGTCGCCGCAGGTGATCGTTACCTGGCGGATGCGCTCTCCGGATGGCCGCGCGATCTCGCGCTGGGCACGTTGCTCCCGGTCGGAGTCGTCGCAGCCGGCGGCAAGATCCAGGAACTGTTCCATCTCGATCAGGTCGTGGACCGGGACCGGAAGATCGGCGGAGCGGCCGAAGTACTCGGTTCGGTCGGCCCAGGCCGCCGAGAGTGCGGCGCGCGCCCGGCGTAGTTTTGGATCGAGCCCGAAGCGATCGACGAAGTCCCCGGCCTCGTTTACCGCGTAGCGCGTCCGCCGCCGTGCGGTGAGCACCTCAGCGGCCACCACCACGAAACTGGCCAGGGCATTGGAGCCGCCGTCCACGTCGCCGAGCTCTTCGCTGGCGATATAGATTTGCCAGTAGGCAAACGCCCGCCCGGCGTTGTTGAGACGTCCGGTGGCGATCGCTTCGTCAAAGGCCTCGGCGGCGGCGGCGAAGTGGCCATCGGTGGTCAGCCGGATCCCTTGATCGAGCAGGCCGGCGGCGGAGGTCACGTTGTCGCGGCGAACGGTGGGCCGCGTGGTCGGCGCTGGTGTCGCGACCGGTTGGAGCGACGCCATCATCGGGCGGGGCGCCGGTGCGGGCCCCAAGGGGATCGAGGCGGAGGCGCAGCCGACCGTGGTCAGCAACAGGCCGACCAGGCTCGCTGGTGCGAGGACCCGAGTGCCAGGGCTCGATCCAACCGCGGAGAAACGACTACCCACGTATCTATTCTAGGATCACTTCTCCCTCGGTGCAGTAAAAAAGATAATGATTACAGTATCATACAATCACATACCTGTGGGTCCGCGACCTACAGGGCGCTCAGGGCACGATACGGCACGGGGGACGGGGGCAGGGGCAAGGGCAGGGAAACCACGCGGGGTTTCCGACTTTGCCGGGATGTTGGGAGGGGACGCTCGGGCCGAGGGAAGGGCCGTCGCCTACCGCATGTTCTGGATGATCGCCTTGGCTGTGTCGTGCCAATTCTTGATCATGTTGCTCAGCATCTGCATGGCCTGCATGTACTTCTGCTGAGCCTCCTGCACCCGCATCTGCAGCATAGGAGTCAGGTCGGTCGCGGTTTGGTAGGCGTCCTCGAGGTTGGCGATGCCGCTCTCGAGGCTGGTCTGATACTCCGCCGCCTCTTCCTTGGTCATGGTGACCGTCTTAAACTCGCCGTTCTCGTCGCGGATCTCGAACTTCCAGGGACCCTCGCCCTCGCACTCGGCGAGCTGACCCTTGAAGTCTGCGAGATCTTCCTTGGCAGCCGTGAGATTCTCGCGGATGTCCTTCTTGTTGTCGATGTTGGCCTGTAGCTCGGTGGCGATGTCGTACAGGTCCTGCTCGGCCCCGCCCAGCGCCATATAGATGACCCCGTTGCAGGCCTCCTCCACCCCGGCCTCGGCCTGGGTGGTCACATACTGCTCGAAGGCGTAGGTGAGGGGGGCGCCGACTTCCTCTGGAATGCCGGTGGTCGACGCCGCGTGGGACACGGACAGGGCGCCCTGGTAGAGCTGATTCCCCGCCTCCACCAAGACCGCCTGCTGCTCGGGGTTGGCGTTCTTGAAGACGTTCGCCATGGCCGCCTGCTGCGCCGGCTCGGTGGTCGGTAGGCTGAGCTGCGAAGCGCCGACATTGGCCGCGCGCACCTTCTCGAGCGAGTCGGTGGTGAACAGTTGGATGCGAGCCTTGACCTTTTCTTGGTCGAGGGTCTGGAATTTATAATCAGGAGCGCCTACTCGGGAAACGCCTTGGATGGTGGTGCTCATGGGTGGCCTCTCATGGATGTTGAACGTCGCTATCTAACCGTACACGCCGAGGGAAGCGCTTGGTTCTCGGGAGGAACGTTTATTTCAGTAGTAAATTCCCGCACTTGTGGCCGGCAGGAGCCCGGTCAGGGCTTCTGGAGGGCCACGAAGAGCTTGCCCCCGGGGCGTCTAACTTGGAGTCGCAGGTGCCCACCGGAGGAGGTCTTGCGCACCTCGGTGGCGAACTCGCGAGCCGTGCGT
>JAUUZB010001056.1 GCA_030590185.1 Deltaproteobacteria bacterium | reverse complement strand
TGAGACCTGGGTACATGGGTGCTTTTCAGGCCCGTCCCAAGGGGTTGATCTGCCTGCGGATTCCCCGTTTTGCCGGATCCAAAGTGTCAAAGTCGGGTAGCAATCCTGTCTGTTTTTTGTTTCGCGCCAAGGCGCCAAGCCCGCAAAGGAGCTGTGCCTCTTTGCGGGCTTAGCGCCTTTGCGCGAGCCACAAAAGAAATACCCACGATTGCTCGCGGACAACCGGATCGATATCTCCGCCGAGCACATCTAGGCCTCGTTCGCCACCCGATCGAGGTCCACCTGGGCGAGCGCCTGCCGGATCAACTGGCTCTTGTTGGCCTTGTGATGGCCGCGGCGCTTGAGCTCCAACACCATCTGCTCGAGGCGATCGATATCCTCCATGTAGAGCGAAATGGAGACGACCTTATAGTGTTCTGGCTTGGGCCGCCGTGGACGCGGCGCCGGTTGCGGTGTCGATACGACCACCGGTGGCGGAACCAGCTCCGGCTCGGGCGGCGGTGATGGCACCGCGGCGAGGGGCTTGGGTCGGCCGTACAGGGCATCGAGCAACAGCTGTTCCCCGTCGAGCGGGTTATCCTTGACGGCACGGCGGCGTCTGCGAGTCGCGGCCATCAGGCAGCCCTCCCCACGCCCGGGACGCTCTCCCCGGTGCGCAACCATTCCACCACTCGAACGTAGTCGCGGGCGCCGTTCGACTCGGGGGCATGCTCAAAGATCGTCTTCTGATGGCTCGGCGCCTCGGCGAGCTTGGCGTTGACGCGCACCGGCGGCAGGGTACGGGAACCGAAACTCTTGCGCAGGTAGCCGAGGACCTCGCAGCTACCACGGGTGCGCACGTCGTAGAAGGTCGGCACGACCCCGGCGACCTGGACGGTTTGGCCCGTCCGCTCGCCTACCCGCCGCAGGGTGCGTAGCACCTGCTTGACCCCGATCAGGGCCAGGTAGTCGCAGGAGACCGGGATCAGCACCTCGCCGGCATAGCCCAGGGCATTGTGGTTCAACAGCGACAGGGACGGCGCGCAATCGAGAATGATGTAGCGGTAGCCGGTGACGTCCGCCAAACAACGCTCCAGGCGATTGAATCGGTCATCCCCGTCCGACCGGGCCAGATCGATCTCAGCGGCGGCCAGGCCCTCGTCCGAGGTGATGATATCGAGGTTTTCGCGCGCCCGTTGGGCGCAGGCCCGCACCGTGGTCCGCCCCATCAGCAGGTGGTGGATCTTGCGGGCCCCGGTGATCCCGAGGGAGGCGCCGACGTTGCCCTGGGGATCGAGGTCGATCAACAGCGTCGGCTCGCCGGCGCGGGCGAGGCCGGCCGCCACCGACAGGGAGGTCGTGGTCTTTCCGGTGCCCCCCTTCTGGTTGAGCACCGCGATGATCCGCGGCCGCTCGCCGCGCAGGGCGCTGCCAGACACGGTCGGCTCGCCGGTGAAACGACAACCCTCTGAGCAGTAGTAGCGGCGGCCGGTGCGGCTCTCCACCACGTGAATCGCCAGGGATGGCGTAAAAGGCGTCCTGCAGACCTTGCAGGTTACCTGCGCATCGGAGGTCGGGGCCTCCCTGCAGACCTGGGAACAGAAGTGGAGAGTCTCCTCACCCCGCTGCTCGGTTTGGAAGCTGAAGCGTGGCACGAACAACCGATCGCACCGACGACACTGTAAGGTCCCCGACTCAGACGGGGGCGAAGCCTTGGATCTCACGATTTCCTCCATACGCCGTGTCACAGCCTCGACCGCGGAGACGGTTCTCGACTGAGGCTACCCGGTCGCGCAACCAGATCGCCCAACGACGCCTACCCATCTACTTCCATAAGTTGGGGTGCGGGTCAAAAAACCCGCGGTTTCGGGCTCGGCCTAGCCGCCCAGCCAGCTCAGATCGCCATCACCCCGGCGCACGATGGTCGGCTCATCGGTGGTGAGATCGATGACGCTCGAGGGCGCACCAAAGAGCGGTCCGCCGTCCACCAGGACCTCCACAGATTTGCCAAAGGCCTTTACGATCTCGTCCGGGTCGTTGAAGTAACGATCCTCATCGTCGATCCGCCGGCTGACCGTGGTGCTGATGATCGGGTGACCGAGCTCACGAATCAGGGCCAGGCAAACCGGGCTCTCGGGGATACGCACGCCCACGGTGTGCGCCTTGCTCTGGATGATCTTGGGCACTTCGCGGGTGGCCGGCAAAATGAAGGTGTAGTTGCCCGGCACGTGGTGGCGCAGGATACGGTGGTTGCGATCCTCGATGACCGCGTACTGGGAGACCTGGGACAGATCGTCGCACAGGAAGGAGAGCCGGTGACTGTGCTCGAGGCCCTTGAGCTGGTAGATGCGATCGGCGGAACGCTTGGAGTAGAGATCGCAGCCGAGTCCGTAGGTGGTGTCGGTGGGATAGATAGCCAGACCGCCGCTGCGCAGGATCGCGCCCACCCGACTGATGTGCCGGGGTTGCGGATGCTCGAGCTTGACGTGAAGCCTCAACATTGGAGAATCCAGCTCGACGGTTGGTGCGAGCGACCCTAACCCTTGTGGTGGGGCGGCAGCGGCGGCGTGGGTGGAGGGCCGGCCGGGGCCACCGGTTGAGGGCTCGGCGCCATGGGAGCGGCCGGAGCAGCGGCGGGAGCCATGGGAGCGGCCGGAGCAGCGGCTGGGGCCATGGGAGCGGCCGGAGCAGCGGCGGGAGCCATCGGAGCAGCCGCGGGAGCCATCGGAGCAGCCGCGGGAGCCATCGGAGCGGCCGGGGCGGCGGCGGGAGCCGTGGGGACAGCCGGAGCAGCGGCGGGAGCCATCGGAGCGGCCGGGGCGGCGGCGGGAGCCATGGGGGCAGCC
>JAUUZB010000634.1 GCA_030590185.1 Deltaproteobacteria bacterium | reverse complement strand
AGCATCTCAATATCTGGTCGCGGAGTCTACCGAAGGGACAACCATCTCAGGGCACGTACACCCGCCCCCCGAGCCGCTCAAACTCCTCCTCCACAACGTCCACGATCTCGTCCAGGCTCAGCTCGGCGTAATAACGCCGCCCATTGATGAAGAAGGTCGGCGTAGCATCCACGCCATTGGCCAGCCCTTCCTTCTTACTCGTCACCAAGCGCTTTTCGAGCGCCGGGTCCGTGATCAACTGGGCAAAGGCGATCTCGTCGAGCCCGACATCCTTGGCCCAGAGCTTCTGTCGATCGGGACAGAACAGATCAAAACGCTCGTAGCCGTGTAAAAGAAATGCCCAGAACCCCCCGAGCTGCTCGGCGGCCAGCATCGCCAATCCCGAGGCCTTGGCGCCCTCGTGGCTGCGGATCGGAAAGACTTTGAAATAGAACACCGCCTTGCCTGCCAACGGTCCGTCGACCACCGCCTCATAGATCTCCGGCGTCAGCTTGGCGCAAAACGGACAACGACCGCAGGCATACTCGACGAGCACGACCGACGACTTTGGATCTCCGATCGGGGTACATCCCT
This sequence comes from Deltaproteobacteria bacterium, assembly GCA_030590185.1. The sequence goes on along the minus strand of JAUUZB010000634.1, from coordinate 3,527 downwards.
GGAGGTCGATCTTGGCGCCCTTGCCCATGGCCATCATCGTCCGGGCGCGGTGGGAAAGAGAACGTATGATCGCCTTCTCATGCTGCCCGTCCGCCACCCGCCGGCAGATGTTGTTGGCCAAGCGCACCACCAACGCACAGGTCGGCGTCACCCGCAGGCATTTGTCGATGGTGTCATCACAACAGTCATAGGGATGCTGGCCAGCGAGCAGCCCGCGGGCGGTCTCACGCTGGGGCGCCGTCAAGCGATCGCAAACGGGCGTCTGCGCCTGTGCCAATCCGGCCACCAGCAGGATGCAAGGGATTGAGTATTTAACCACGGCTCTGAGCCCTCCTCATCAACCAACGGTCCACGCCGATGGCGGCGCGATCAAACAACGTCACGTACATCGCTAGGGCGAGCCAACCGAGATCGCGGAAGATGGTCAGCCAAGAGATCGGGTCCTCATCCTGCGCCGCCTGGGAGGCGAAGCAACCGCAGGACATGTCGATGCCCTTGGCCAGGGCGAGCCCGATGGCGATGATGAACATCACCATCATGCCGCTGACCAACAAGCCGGCGGCGCGGGTGCGAAAGCCGACGATCAGGAAAATGCCAACCACCAGCTCCAACCAGGGCAAGATGATCGCCTGGACGTTCACCATGGACAACGGCAGGATGTCGTAGGTCGCGATGTCGAGGGCGAACATCCCGGGATAGGCGATCTTGTGCAGGCAAGCGTAGATGAACACCCAGGCCAGGTAATAGCGTACCGGCAGCGCGAGCCAGGCGTGTCCCGGCCAGTCCCATAAACGCTTCATCACTGGCCTCCCCCGGCCCCTCGGGCCTGAAGGGCCGGCGCGCCGCCCTGGATGAAGAAGACGTTCTTGATTCCGTAGCCGGAGATCTCCTTGGCCAGCTCCTCACCGGTGTCCGGGTTGTCGCCGTCGCCATAGACCGCTACCAGCTGCGCCTTGCTGCGGGCGATCCGCTTGGCGAGGTTCCGCAATATCTCCGGGGGCGTGGCCTCGAGATAGTCGTAGGTGACGTTCACCGCCGAGCCAAAACGATACGCCGCAAAGTCCTCGGCGGAGCGGCCATCGACGATGAAGGTCGTCGCCGAGCCGAGGCTGGGATCGTCGTTGGCGAGGGGGGCGGTTTCGCCACCGGTCTCCGGGCACGGCACCAGGATCTCGTACTCCTTCTCGGCAACATACGGGATCGACTCCGGATGAACGAGGTTGATCGCCAACGCGGCGACGCTGGTCACCGCCGTGATGATCAACGCGTCGCGAAGAATCGGCCAGCCCTCGCGACCTGCGTTGGCCAACCCCGATGTTTGTTTCGCGTCCGTCATGGTCACCTAATTCACGCAGGAGGAACCGCGGCGCGCGGCCTCGTCCTGACGCAGGAGATCTTGAATCCGTTCCCCGTCTCCGATCCCGGCTCGGCTACCTTCGAGTCCGTAACGCAACGGCACCCGCGCCTCGGTATCGGCATCGGAGATCTCGGGCGCCCACGGGTCGAAGTCACCGCTCCAGCGCAGCCCGACCAACACCCGGTGCTCGGCATAGTCGTAGTTGTCGGTGCCGCTGTCCGCGGTCGAGTCCCGCAAGCCGAGCTCGTAGCGCGCGCCAATGCGTGCGTCGAACAGGGACGGGCTCCACAACCCGGCCATCAACCGAGCGCTGGTGTCGAAGCGCGGGTCGCGGGTGCCATAGGCCACCAGGCCGAGCTCGCCGTTGGAGTTGAAATAACTGTCGGCGCCGAGGCTGGCGCTCAGCCGGCCGTACGCACCGGCGGGCAGGCGCACGCGCAGGGCGCCGACCAATGAGAGGCCTACCTGATCGTAGGGATCGCCGACCGCGTCATAAACGCGAGCCGCCCCGACCAACAACAGGTAGCCCCAGTCGTCGACCGGCGTGGACCAACCCACCCCGGCGTCCAGCTCAAAACGCGACCGCCCGGCCTCACGGTAGACGCGATAGCCCGAGCCAAATAGCACGGTGAGGCTCTCGCTGAGCTCGAAGTCGAGCTCACCGCGGTGGCCTTCGTAGAAGGCGCGGGTCTCTTCGTTCAACAGCATGAGGTCAGCGTGGTAACCCACGAACAGCCGCGGATATTCACGCCACAGCAACACACCGGGGCGCACCGACAACTCCATGAAGCTCAGGTGATCGACGGAGCCGTTGGCGAGCCCGTGACCCTTGACCCCGGCCTCGAGCACCGGACGCACGGTGCGCCACAGGGGGAGCACGAAGCGGCCGTAGAGATCCAAACGCGCCATCCCGCTCTGGGAGCCGGTGGTCTCTGGATCGGTTGGGGACCCGGCTTCACCATTGGAGGTGTACCCTGCGAAGCTCAACAGGTTGACGGTCAGGGGCTCGATGAAACCCGGGTCCTCGGTGACGCGCAGGGAGCGGTACAGCTCCGCGTCCTCGTGGAAAACCCGCGGCGCGTCGGCAAAGGAGGCGAGATGGGCCAGGGCATCCCCGCGGCGCTCGTCGAGGCGCGCGGTGTAGGCGGCCAACAGCTGCCACCGCGCTTGGTCGGGGCTCTGTTGGGTGCACTCGGCGTCGGCGAGGGTGGCGCGGGCGGTATCGAGATCGCCCTCTTGGATCTGAATCCAGGCGAGCCAGGCATCGGGGCTGCAGTCGTCGCTCACCTGGCCCGCGGCGTAGAGGGTGCGTTGGGCCCAGAAGGGATTACCGTCGGCGAGGTAGGCCCGGGCGAGGAGCAGGGTTAGGCCGAAGATCTCCGGGTGAGCGCGCGCCACGGGCTTGAGCCGGTCGAGGGCGGAGCGGGCCTCGCCCGCGGCCACTAGGCATTCGAGCTGGTCTCGCCAACAGCCGACGACGGCGCCACACTGGGCGGGACAGGGATCGACCTCGACCTCGACCTTGGACTCGGCTGCGACCGTGCGCTCAGTCTCGACCGCGATCTCGGCCTCGGCCGCGATCTCGACCTCGGGCTCGGGCTCGGCCGCGACCGCCAACCCGGGCCACGCCAGAACGCACAGGCACAGGCACAGCAGCGATGCACCCCGGCCGCTCATCAATCGCCTCCGCCCGCGTCACCCGGACCTGTGTCACCTGGGCCGGGATCCCCCCCCGCCGGTCCACCATCCGACGCGACCGCCAACCCAATGCTGCAGCACCTGAAACCCCGCGCCGAGGGTGACCAGTTGCCCGGAATGTAATCGCAACGATGCAAGGCCTGGGAGTCGAGACAATTGAACGCGCCGCCGCGCACCCGCATGTCATTGCCCCCAAGCACGTGCTCCCAGACGTTCCCGTTGATATCGAACACCCCGTAGCCGTTGGTGCAACCGGGGTTCGTGCCGGTCGGGTCGACACCAAAGGAGGCGCCGCACTCGCTGTAGCAGCCCTGAAAGGGGCAGGGGTTGCGATCCGAACAATCGCTGTCGCAGTAACAATACTTGTCGATACCGTTGCAGGTGTCCGGCGAGTAGTCGTCTCCATAGGAGTAGCTGGTACCCTGCGGTCCCACACACGCCTGGTACCACTGCTCCTCGCTGCACAGGCTCT
>JAUUZB010000925.1 GCA_030590185.1 Deltaproteobacteria bacterium | reverse complement strand
TCGGCGATGCGATGCTCGACGTCGTCATACGGCGTACCGATGTAGTCGACCCGCGCGTGGCCCGGCTTGGTGAGGTGGGAGTAGTTGAAGTTCTCGGTCATGCCGTAACCCTCGAGCAGCTCGAGCCCGAGATTGCGGTACCAGGCGAACAACGCCCCGGGTAGCGGCGCCGAGCCGGAGCCGGCGAAACGCGCCGCGTCGAGGCCGAGGGCCTTGATGATCTTCTTGCGCACGATGATGTTGAGCAGCGGAATCTTGAGCAGCCGCTCGAGCTTCTTGGGCGGCATCTTCGCGAACACGCCGAGCTGGAACTTGAGCCACAGCCGCGGCACCGACAGAAACAGCGTCGGCCGGGCCCGCTGCAAATCTGCCACAAAGGTGGTGAGGCTCTCGGCATAGAAGACCTGCTCACCGCTGAACAGCGGCACGCACTCACCAAGCCAACGCTCCATGCCGTGGGCGATGGGCAGGTAGGAGAGGTAACGATCGTCGGGGGTCAGGTGGAGAACCTCGTTGATGCCCTCGGTGCAGGCCAACATCGCGGCGAAGCTCTGCATGACGCCCTTGGGCACGCCGGTGCTGCCGGAGGTGTAGATGATAGTGGCTAGCTCCTCCGGATCGCGGTCGACCGGGTCTTGCATCGGCTCCTGTGCGGCGATGATGTCCGCCCACTTTTCGTAGTCGCCGTCGGGCGCGAAGGGGAAGCCAACCTGAGGCAAACCCGCCGGCACGCCGGCCTTCATCTCCGCCCAGCAGGGGTCGAGCTTGCCGACGAACAGCAGCTTCGACTCGGAGTGCTCGATGATGTGGGTGACCGTGTCGGGCGTTAGGGTCGGGTAAACCGGCACGGTAACGTGGCCGGCCATCCAGATGGCGAGGTCGGCCATGACCCAGTAGGTGCAGTTCTTCGAGCAGATGGCGATCTTGCTCTTGGCTGGCAGGTCGAGGCCTTTGAGGTAGCTGGCCATGCGCCGGGCCTCGTCCATGGCCTCGCCGAAGGTCCAGTACTTAATGTTGGCGTCGCCACCCCCCATCGGCTGGGTGAAGAAACGCCGCTCCGGTGCGATGCGCTCCCAGTGATAGGCCCACTCCAACAGGTTTTTCTTTTTATCTGAGGACATGGCGTCTCCCTCTTCGTTGACTGAGTTGGGGCCTCTCCCGCCGCCGGCTGGTACTACGATCTCAATCGGAGGGGTGTCTCCGCCGCGGACTCCCTCTACCGGCGTGGGCGGGATTTCGTAACACAAGGCTGGAGGTCGATCGAGCGATACCGGCACGGTGCGGCCGCTTCGTATGGGGCGGACCCGGTGGGCGCCCGTGCGCCAGGGATCCGCGCCATTCGCCGAGGCGGGTGGTTGGCGAACGCACCCAGATGGGCTACACCTATGGGTGTGGCCAGCGGTGACGATGGCGGCAATATGAGAGGTGTGTCGTGCCTGATAGAATACCCCCTCCGGATTTCATCCCCCCACCGTTGATCCCTAGCTCGCCGTCGGTCGAGACACCGGTGACGACGACGTCCGATGTCGCGACTACCTCCGATGTCGGCTCCACACCGCCGGCCCCCGCCGGTCCAGTCGATTCCGTCAGCACCGACGCGGGCTCTGCGACAACGGCGCTCTCTGGCGGCGCCGTGAGCAATCCGCTCGACATCGCCAGCACCGCTGCTTCGCCACCGCCAAAGATCGAGCGCCCGGTGCTCACGCTCGGCGCGCGCGGCGAGTCGGTGCGCGAGCTACAAGGCCTGCTGTCCGCCCACGGCTACGACGTGGTTGGGGACGGCGTGTTCGGCTCGGGTACCGAGGACGGACTCATCGACTTCCAAGGCGACCACGATCTCATGGTCGACGGCGTGGCCGGCCCGCAAACCTGGAACGCCCTGGCGAAATCCGCGCCGGGGGGCCCGGTACCTCGAGTCGCGGGTGTGCGCGCCCACCGCAAATACGTGGTGGAGCGCCCCTCGGTGCACGACTCCCTGACCCTGATGCAGATCACCGCCGTCACCGAGTCGGGGGGTGCCTCCTACACCGCCCTCAACCCCAACGACGGCGGCGCCGGCGTCTCCTTTGGCCGTTTTCAGTTCAACCAGAAGCACCACTCCCTCGGCAAGCTGTTCAAGGCCATGTACGCCGAAAACCCGGAGCGCTTCGTGGCCTTGACCTACGGCGACAGCGCCGGCAACGCCAATCCGAAGGCGCTCGCCGAGAAGTTGGTCGCACAGCTCAACAGCACGGGCCAGGCGATGACCGGCTCACTGACCTCCAAGCTCTCGACCCCACAGTGGCGCCAACGTTTCCGGGCCATCGGCAACGAGCCCGACTTTCAGATGGTCCAGGACCGCCTCGCGGTGGTCCGCTATTTTGAGCCGGCCCAGGAGATCGCGAGCCGCGCCGGCCTCGACTCAGAACGCGGCCAGGCGTTGATCTTCGACATCTGCATCCAGCACGGAATCGGCGGCGCCAAGTCCATCGTCAGGAAAGCCCAACGACGCGCCCCCGCCGCCTTCGGGGCCCTTGCCGGGGCGCCGCTGTCCGATCGCCCCGAGCTCGAGCACGACACCCTGGTGGTGATCGCCAAGGCGAGCGCCGACTCGGTCCGCACGACCCTGCGCGAAATAGTGATCGCCCGCCGCGAGGCGGTCCTGCGCAGCGACGAGTTGAGCGACGCCCCCTATCTCTCTGACTAGGGGGCTGGTGCTGTGTGGGTAGGGGTGGGCTTTGTGCCCGCCCGCAAACTCGAGCCAAATGGGCCTCTGCGGGTGGGGGGGTACTCGTCCCCTGCCTCAGGATCGAGAAACCATCATTCGACACCAGCCACCTAGCCGACGCCGCCCATCGACTCCGAGCACGGATGTGAAGCGCGCGGCTACGCCCCCTTCGTCTCGGGGCGCTTCGTGTCTCGTCGCCCTGTTGGCGCTCTTTCCTGTGGAGTCGTGGGCGCTGTCTTCGCCCGGTGACGACACCGTGTCTGTGCCGGGACCCGGGGCGACCGAGTCCAACGAAGGCAACGAAACGACCGCGACAGCCGAGCCAATGGAGATCGGCGAGCCCACGGAGACCACCGCGCAGGCCGAGCCCACGGAGACCACCGCGCAGGCCGAGCCCAAGGAGACCACCGCGCAGGCCGAGCCCAAGGAGACCACCGCGCAGGCCGAGCCCAAGGAGACC
>JAUUZB010000665.1 GCA_030590185.1 Deltaproteobacteria bacterium | reverse complement strand
CCGGGATCATTCGCGGCCGTCTGGTCGACGAGGTCGATCGCCCGGTCACCGAATTCGGCATCACCCTGCGCTATCACGGGCGCCGGCTGTTCTTCCTGTTCAAGTCGGAGGACGGGCTGTTCGCCATGGAGGGCATGTCGCCCGGCACCTATCGGGTGCAGCCCACCCACCCCACCAGCGGTGACCTGGCGATCCTCCGTCCGGATCTCGATTCCGGCCGGCTCGAGATCGAGGTGCGAGCCGAGGAGACTACCTTTATAGAGCTCCAGGTCGAGGGCATGGGCAACCGCATCGCGGGCCTGGTGCTCGATCCAGGCGGCGACCCGGTGCCGGACGCGGTGGTCACCGCCCGTCGCAACGACGACGCACCGAGCGGTTTCCAAGAGGACTCGGCCCTAACCAACGCGGCCGGGCGATTCGAGCTGCGCACCCTGCCGGAGGGCGCCTACAGCCTGCGCGGCGAGCGTGCCGGGGTCGGCGTCACCACCCGCCCCCACGTCAACGCCGGTGAAGAGGTCACCCTGCGTCTCGAAGCGACCACGGTTCTTTCCGGCCGGGTCTCCTTCCGTGGCGGTGGCGCCCCCTCCCATTTCCTGATCACGGTCTCCGGGGATCACTTCGACCGCCGGGAGAGCTTCACCCACACCGACGGGCGCTGGACCCTCGACGGTGTGCCCTTTGGCGAGGTGGCGCTCGGCGTCGATGCGGCCAAGCAACGGGAGGCGCTCTTTTTGACCCTCTCCCCGGGCAAGCCGGTCGAGCCGATCGAGGTCGAGCTCGAGCCGCTGGTCACCATCCGCGGCGCCATTCTCGACGCCGAGACCGACGCGCCGGTGCCCAAGCGCCTCGTCCGGATCCGCCTGCCCGCAGATCTCAGCCAGGCCATGACCACCACCATCACCGATGAGGACGGCCGCTTCGAGCTCGCCGTCCCGGCCACCGCCGACGCCTCCCTCCTGGTCTACGCGGGCGCCGACTACCGAACGCCGCGGCCGTTGCCGGTGATGGCCACCGCCGACGTGGAGCTGGAGCCACTCCGGCTCGAACCGCGGATGAGCAACTGACCCCTGCCATCACGGCTCGCCGTGCTTATCATACGGGCTTCACTCGGGAGACCTGTATGGAAGCCTGGAGCAAAGGCCTGAGCACCGGAGACGCGGCCATCGACGCCGAGCACAAAGAGCTGCTCGATCGCCTGGCCGCATTCGCGGCCGATCCCGCCAATGCCGGAATCGAGGCGCGTCTGTTGGAGCTGCTGGCCTTTGTCGAGCAGCACGTCGTTGACCACTTCCAACGCGAAGAAGAGCGGATGACGGCGCTCGACTACCCGGGTCGAGCCAGCCACGAAAAAGAACACCAGGACCTGATCGATTACATCACCCGGGTGCGCACCACGGTCAGCAACGCCGAGCCCAACCACCTGCGCAACCCGGGCTTCACCCAAGAATACCTCGACGTGGTCACCCGCATGTTGACCGACTGGCTGCGCGCTCACGTTCTCGACGCGGACCGGGCCCTGGCGCATTTCATGCGCGGTCGCGGCTGAGCCGGGCCCCAACCGCGAGCCTTGAATCCGCCCTGACGGACCCGCTATTGCCTCGTCATGGCTGATGACTCGCCCATGGTCACGGCGGAATCGGGGAACCCCGACCCGCAGCCGGCGCCGCACGCACCGGCCGCGGAGCCCGGTCCGCTGGTGCCACTGACCCAGGAGCCGCCCGCGGTGTTGCCGGCGCTCATCCTCGACGATCTGGTGCCGTTCCCAGGGGCCATGCTCCCGATTCTGTTGGAGACCCAAGCACGCCGGGACGCGGTGCTGCACGCCCGCAGCAACAACGGTTTCTTCGCCCTGGTCAACCGCCCCCAGAACGAACCGAGTGACTCCGCGACCGGCCGGGGCGGCGACATCGCGGCCTCGGTCTCCATCGCCGACGCCATGATGGCGAACCACGACTCCAACAGCCCGGAGCAGGAGGTGCCTGAGGATCCCACCGACCTCCCGCCCCCTGGGACCCCGGAGGTCCTGCCGGCCTCCCTGGGGGAGCTCTCCACGGTCGGGGTGGTGGCCCGGGTGGTGCGGGTCTTCCAGCTCCCGGACGATCGACTCTCGGCCCTGGTGGAGCTGGTGCGCCGCATGCAACCTGTACGGCTGCTGCGCACCGAGCCATTCCCCATCCTGCGAGTTCTGTATCCGCCGGAGATCGTCGCGGACGAGAAGGCCTTTGAGGCCACCTACCGCCAGGTGCGGATCACCCTGCGCAAATTCTTCGAGGCCCACCCGAGCGCCCCCGAGGAGCTCAAGCTGGCGGCCATGTCGATTCAGGCCCCCGGGCCCCTAGCGGACTTCGTGGGGCAGCACCTGTCGCGCGGCCTAGGGGAGCGCCTCGCTTTCCTGGTGGAGCTGGACCTGGGCCTGCGCATGCTCAAGGCGCTCGAGGTGACGATCCGCGAGGTCGATCTGCTCACCGTCGGCAACCGGATCAGCGAGGAGATCCGCAAGAAGGTCGAAAAAACCCAGCGGGACTTTTTCCTGCGCGAACAGCTCCGGGCGATCCGCACCGAGCTCGGTGAGGAGAAGGACCCCGCCATCCTCGCGGTGGAGGAGCTCGAGCGCAAACTCGACGAGGCCGGTCTGCCGGAGGTGGCGCGCGAGCGCGCCGACGAGGAGCTCGGCCGCCTGCAGTTCGTGCCCGTCGAGTCGCCGGAGCACAACGTCGTGCGCTCTTATCTCGAGTGGATTGCCAACCTACCCTGGTCCCACGCCAGTCGAGACAACCGGGACATCGTGCGGGCCCGCGCCATTCTGGACGAGGATCACTACGGCCTCGGGGAGGTCAAGGACCGGATCATCGAGTTCCTGGCCGTGCGCCAGCTCAACCCGGACAGCCACGGCGGCCTGATCTGTTTTGCCGGCCCGCCCGGGGTCGGCAAGACCTCACTGGGGCAGAGCATCGCCAGGGCGCTGGGCCGTGAGTTCTACCGCTTCTCGGTCGGTGGCATGCGCGACGAGGCGGAGATCAAGGGGCACCGGCGCACCTACATCGGCGCCATGCCCGGTCGGGTGTTGCAGGCCCTCAAGGCCGTGGGCACGGCCAACCCGGTCATCATGCTCGACGAGATCGACAAGATGGGCGCCGATTGGCGCGGTGATCCGTCGAGCGCCATGCTCGAGGTGCTCGACCCTGCCCAGAACGTCAGCTTCCTCGACCATTATCTCGATCTTCCCTTTGACCTGTCGCGGGTGATGTTCATCGCCACCGCCAACGTCAAAACGGAAATCCCGCCGCCCCTGCTCGACCGCCTCGAGGTGATCGATCTCGCCGGTTACATCCCAGAGGAAAAGCTGGAAATCGCGCAACGTCACCTGATCAAACGCCAACGCACCGAGCACGGCCTGACCACCAAACAGCTGCGGATCGGGCGGGTCGTGACCCGCGACATCATCCGCTCTTACACCTACGAGGCGGGGGTGCGGGAGCTCGACCGCCAGATCGGCAAGCTTTGCCGCAAACGGGCCACGGAGATCGTCCAGGGCAAGGCGGTCAAGGCAGCCATCGAGGTGAGCGGCCTCGCGCAGCTGCTCGGGCCACCAAAGATCCACGATGATCGCCTGACCCGACGACCCAAGCCCGGGGTCGCGGTGGGGCTCGCCTGGACGCAGGTCGGCGGGGAGGTGTTGTTCATCGAGGCGGTGCTGATGCCGGGCAAGGGCGCCCTCAAGGTAACCGGACACCTCGGCGAGGTGATGACCGAATCGGCGAGCATCGCCCTCTCTTACGTCAAGAGCCGCGCCGCTAGGCTCGGCATCGCTCCGGAGCAATTGAGTAAGCAGGACCTGCACCTGCACTTCCCGGCCGGGGCGGTCAAAAAAGACGGACCCTCCGCCGGCATCGCCATCACCACCGCCTTGATCTCCCTGTTGGTGAACACCGCCATCCCAGCCCGCCTCGCCATGACCGGCGAGCTGACCCTACGCGGCGAGGT
>JAUUZB010000985.1 GCA_030590185.1 Deltaproteobacteria bacterium | reverse complement strand
TCCCGCTCCGCCCGGCGGCGCTGGCCCACGAGGTCGGTCGGCGATTCGTCGTTGCCCTGCGCCGGCGGCGTGAAAGACGGCGGCAACGCAAAATCGGGCGCCCGCGCCAGCTCATCGAGGACATCCTCGCGGCCGATCACCTGCCCCTCGTGGAACAGCACCATCCGCTCGATCACGTTCTGGAGCTGGCGCACGTTTCCAGGCCAGGGTTGCTCGGCCAACACCGCGAGGGCACCCTCGTCGAGCACCTTGTCGCTGACGCCATTGGCGGCGCAGATACGCCCACAAAAGCAGCGGGCCAGTTCCGGCACATCCGCGACGTGCTCGCGCAGCGCTGGCATGTGCACCGGCACGACGTTGAGCCGGTAATAGAGGTCCTCGCGCAGCTCGCCGGCGGTCACCATGGCGGTGAGATCGCGGTTGGTGGCCGCCACGAAACGAACGTCGATCTTGCTCCGCCGCGCCGCCCCGACCGGTTGGATCTCCCGCTCCTGCAACAGGCGGAGCAGTTTTCCCTGGAGCGCCTGGGGGATCTCAGCGATCTCGTCCAAGAACAGGATACCTCCCTGGGCGAGCTCCACCCGACCGGGCTTGCGGGCGCTGGCGCTGGTGAAGGCGCCCTTCTCGTGACCAAAGAGATAGCTCTCGAGCAGGTTCTCCGGCACCGCGGCGCAATCGACGACGATGAACGGCTGATCGCAACGGGGGCTGGACCGGTGGATGTGGTTCGCCGCGAGTTCCTTGCCGGTCCCGGTCTCCCCCTGGAGCAGCACCGTCGCCGTGCCGCGGGCCACCCGCTTGAGCAACGCCCGCACATCACACATGCAGGGCGATTCACCCTCGAGCCGATCGCACTCCGGCACCGGGCACGATCGCCGCCCGGAGCCATGGCGCGAGAATTCCAACGCCCGCCGCACCGTGGCCAGGACCTCCTCGCGATCAAACGGCTTGGCCAAAAAATCGATGGCGCCTTCCTTCATCGCCTCCACCGCCACCGGCACGGAGCCGTGGCCGGTCAAGACGATCACCGGCACATCCGGCCACTGCTCACGTACGGTCCGCAGGAGCTCGAGGCCGTCCATCTCGGGCATGCGAAGGTCGGTGATCACGACATCGATCGGCTCGGCGGCGAGCAGAGCGAGGGCCTCCTGCCCACGATGGGCGGCCTTGGCAGGGAGGCCGTCCTGCTTGAGCAGAGCCACCAGCACCATGGTGATGCCGGCGTCATCATCAACCACCAATATCATCGCTGCCTTCGCAGCTAAGTGTCCCGTCAGTGCCGGGGTAAATGCAAGCGCACTTCGGTGCCCCGGCCCTCGACGCTGGAGATCTCCAGGTGTCCGTCGTGCGCCTCCATCACCCGGCGCGCAAAGGACAGGCCGAGGCCATTGCCCAAGGGCTTGGTGGTGAACAGCTCGTCCGCACAGCTAGCCAGGACGCGCGCGTCCATGCCCTGCCCATCGTCGCGCACTTCGATCGACACGCCATCCGGCTCACCGTGGGTCAATACCGAAATCGTGCCGCCGTCCGGCATGGCCTCGACCGCGTTCTGCACCAGATTCTCGAGCGCCACCACCAGCAGCTCTCGGTCCACCCGCAGGGTTGGTTCCTCCTGCGTCAGGTCGCGCTCGATGCGGAGGCCGCCGTCGGAGCGGGCAGCGCTGCCGTCGAGGGTGGTATCGATCACGGCGTTGAGATCAACGAGATCCCGGGCCAGCTCGAGCCGCCCGAGCCGGCGGTACTTCTCGGTCAACTCCGCCAGTCGCCCGGCCTGCTCGGTGATCACGTCCAAGAACTGGGTGTGGTCATCCAGGGAGTGACCGCGATCCCGCTCTACCTTCAGGAACTCGGTCGCGCCCTTGAGCGCGGCGAGCGGGTTCTTGATGTCGTGGGCCAGTTGATCGTTGAGCCGCCCTAGAAAGGCGAGGCGCTCGAGCTGGTCCCGGGAGCGCTGCGCCCGTGTCCAAGCGCGGGCGGTGATCGCGGCCAGGCCGATCGCCAACAACAGCCCGCCCACGAACAGGGCACCCCGCGGCGTGCTCAGGGGCTCGATGATCGCCACGTAGGTCACCACAAAGACGAGCGCCAGGGCCAGCGTCCAAGCGGTGGAGAACAGGGAGGGCGCGCGCTCCATCAGGCGCAGGCGAAAGGCCGTGGCATAGAGCAGGGCCGAGCTGAGAAAAGCCCCCTGGATGGCAAAGGGCAGCGTCTCCAGCCAGAGCGGCATCCACAGCTCCATGGTGCCGAGGGTGGTTTGGATCACCGCAGCGGTGATGAGCAACCGGGTGCGCAGGCGCTCGATGCCGGGGGGGCACCGCACCAGGTGCCACACGAGCAGCACGACGGCGGCGAACGCCACGATCCCAATCAGGCACAGGAAGATGACGATGAACGTCAGCGAGTAGGTAAAGCGCAGGCCCCAGTCGGAAAAAAAGGCGGTTCCGGCGGTCGCGCTCAACAGAACGGCCGCGGCATAGGTCACCACCACGAAGGGCCGCCCGGGCCGACGCGCCCCGACGAAGTTGATCACGAAGTGCAGGGAGAAACCGAGGGTCAACGGCGCCAGGGTGTTGTCGAGGTAATGCCAGGCTGCGTGGCCGGTGAGGGCGCTCGCCAGGGTGGCGAAGTTCCAACCAAAGCTCGAGAGGAAGAGCAGCCCCAGGGGCAAGGCCACGTCGCTGCGTTCGCTGCGGGTGAAGGCCAACACCGCGAACGCCAACTGGGTCGCGGCGCACAGCGCGTTGAGCCAATCGTGTCCCCCGAGCTCGTGCACGTACGTCGTTTGCACCGGGCGCGAGCGGGCCCGGACATCCCCTTACCTACCCGTGTATCACGGCTCGGAAAAAAATTGGGGCCCAAACGTCGAAAAAAGCCCCGTGTGCAAGCAGTTGCACACTTCCTGAGATGTGTGCAGGTCCTTGCACACTTGCGAAATCTGGGCGGTCGCCGATGCCCAGCGGGGAACTCGAGGTTGGTCACGGATCAGCCCCGGATTCGCCACAGGACGCAATCCACGCAACCCTCGGGATTGGCAGGCTC
>JAUUZB010000721.1 GCA_030590185.1 Deltaproteobacteria bacterium | reverse complement strand
GCGCGAGGGGAGGGTGGCCTACGAGAACCTCTATGCCGCCGGCAACGTGCTCGGCGGATTCGCTTCCCGCTATTCCCTCTGCTCCGATGGCGTAGCGCTGGCGAGCGGCTGGTTGGCTGGCAAGGAGGCGGTGGCCCGATGAACATTTCGCGCGAAATCAAGGCCAAGAGCACCCTGGCCATGGCGCTGGTCAAGAACCTGATCACCCTGCCGCTGCGGCCGAGCGGCGCGTCGGCTTGGTTGGGCAAACTCGCCGAGGAGAACCTCACCCCGACCGCGCCGGATACCTGGGGGCGGCTCGAGGGGACCTCCCGCTGCATCGCCTGTGGCCTGTGCGACGTGGTCGACCCCGAGGGAGAGCCGGTCTCGGCGATCCTCATGGCCGCATCCCGGCGGCCCGAGGATGCGCCCCTGGTGCTGAGCGCGGCGCAGCGGCTGACCGAGCAAGCCGAGGCGATCGCCGCGATTTGTCCGGCGGGTGTGCCGGCCGCTGAGGTGGCCAAGCTGATCGAGGATAACGCCGCGGCCATAACGCCGCCGGTTGAGCAGGGAAAAGATCTGAAGTGAACCAGGGCGGGGGGTGAGCGTGGCTCGCAACAACGTCGAATCGGCCGTCAAGGATCTCGCGCAGCGACTCGAGCCGGGTGCCGTCTCCGTTGCCCTGGCGGATCGTCTGGCCGCGAGTACCGACCTCTGGCCCCGGCATCTGATCCGCTTGCAGATGGGCGAAGCCCCGGAGCTGCCCGCGGCGGTAGTTTGGCCCGGGAGCAGCGAAGACCTCGTGGTGATCGTCAAGCGGGCGAGGGCCAGCGGCCTGTCGCTCGTCCCCTACGGCGCCGGGTCGAGCGTGGTCGGGGGCGCAACCACCGTCGGCGACCAGGTGGTGGTCGACCTCAAACGCCTGGATCGCCTGATCGCCATCGACGCCGAGGAGCGAACCGCCACCGCCGAGGCGGGGATCATGGGCGAGCTGTTCGAACGCCAGCTCAACCGAGCCGGCTTCACCCAGGGCCACTTCCCGTCGTCGATCTATTGCTCGACCCTCGGCGGCTGGATCGCCGCCCGCAGCGCTGGCCAGATGTCGAGTCGCTACGGCAAGATCGAGGACCAGGTGGTGGGCGGGGTGATCGTGCTCGGGGATGGCTCGGTGATCTCGCAGCCGACCAACCCGATCCGCGCCCGGGAGCTCGATGAGTTGATCGGCTCCGAGGGCACCCTCGGGTTCTGGTCCCAGGCCACGGTGCGAATCCACCCGTTGCCCGAGGCGCGGGTCTTCCGTGGGTTCAGCTTTCCCGACCTGGAACGATCCCTCGGCGCGGCACAGGCCTGGCTCTTTGCGGGGTTGGTGCCCAGCGTGTTGCGCATCTACGATCCCCTCGACACCGTCTTGCACAGCACCACCCACAGCCACGAGCGCCGTGACCGCGGCGCGAACCGCTTGGCGTGGGCCGCCGCCCACTTTCCGCAGGTGATCAGCTTCCTCGGCGATCGCATCGCGGCCTCCTGTCGTTGCATCCTCGGCTTTGAGGGATCGGAGGAGGTCAGCCAGGCCGAGATGAAGATGGCGATGGAGATCGCCGGGCGTTTCGCGGGCGAGGATCTCGGCTCGGAGGCGGGGGAAGCCTGGTACGCCACCCGTTACGCGATTTCCTACAAACAATCGAACGCCTTTCGCGCCGGTGTGGCGGTCGACACCATGGAGGTCGCGTGTCCCTGGGAGAAGGTGCAGCCGGTGTACAACGCGGTACGCAGCGCGGTGTTGCGCAGCGGCGCACAGGTGCTGGCGCATTTTTCCCACGTTTATCTCGCCGGTTGCTCGATTTACTTCACCTACGCATTGCCGGTGGAGGTCGGGGTTGAGGGCTATCGCCGGCTGTGGCGCAACGCCCTCGGCGCGGCGGTCGCCACCGGGGCGAACGTCTCCCATCATCACGGGGCGGGGCGACACAAGGCAGCCGCCGTGGCCGAGAGCCTCGGGGGGGCGACCAAGACGGTGGTCGCGATGCGGCGGCAGCGGGACCCGGATCGAATCATGAACCCCGGGGTGTTGGTGGAGGAGGATACCTCTCCGGCTCCTTCCGTCGAGACCAAGCCGCTGGCGCCGGCCCCGCCCGCTGATGGTTTCGTGGCGGTGGCGGCGCCGGAGGAGACCCTGGCCGCGATCGAGGAGCGGCTGCGTGCCCGTGGTCGAACCCTCGGCGCGAGCGCGGCGTTGTTTGGCGAGCTGGACCTCTTGACCGCCGCGCGCCGCGGCCTGACCTGGCGGGTCAATCCGCAGCTGCATTTGATCGAGCCGGCGGTTTGGGGCGTCGATGCCATGGTGGACGGCACCGCCCACCGTTTCATCCCGGCACCGCGCTCGGCCATTGGCCCGGATCTGGTTCGGGCGTTGTTGGAGGAACGGGTCGATCGCCTGTGGCTGCGTTGCCAGGCGGTGTTGCCGTGGCACCGGCGGTTCAGCGCCGATCTCGATGAATGCCTGCAGGCGGCCTCGGATCTGTTGGGCAACCCCCAGGTGTCGGCGTTGCAGCTCTCCCTCGCCCGCTTGCCGGATGGTCGTGGCGTGCTCGAGCTCGAGCTTCCGGAGGACCGGCGCTCCCCATTGGTGGTGCGTGAGATCGAGCGGCGGATGGCATACGGCTGCGCAGAGTTGCCAGTGGACGGTGCCCTGTGGCCGCCGGGGCTGGTTGGCGATAGCGATCCGTTTTTCTTCGCTGGCGCCTGGCGGGCGGTGGACGGTTTCCTGTCGGCGATCGATCTCGACGAGCTCGGGCTGGTCTTGCCTTGGCTCGACCCGGTGGGTGCCGCAGGGTTTGTCTATGGTGGCGACGTGGCGCTGCTCGACGAGCTGGCGGCGGATCATCGAGTGAAGGTCGGCTGCACGGTCGAGACGCCGCGCGCCACGCGGCGGGCGGCCAAGAAGCGCGCTGCCGTGGCCGGGATCTCGGGTACGCCCCTAGCGACACCCCTGCGCTTGCCGGCGGACGCGGCGGCGCTGGAGAACTGCACCTACTGTCCCAAGCTCTGTCGTTTTTCCTGCGCCGTGGCGGTTGCCGATGGCAGCGAGACCCTGACCCCGCGTCAGCTGATGTGGACCGTCAACCTCGACCGTACGAGTCGGCGGGCCCTCGACCCCGACACGACCGCGCGTTTGTGGTCCTGCGTCGATTGCGGTGGCTGCGCGAGCTTCTGCGAGCACGGCAACGACGTCACCGGCGTGTTGCAGAGAGCCCGTGCGCAGCTCTGGTCCCGGGGGGCTGCGCCGGAGCAGGTGTCGGGTTACCTCACGGCGCTGCGCGAGCGGGGACGGCCGCCGGATCGGCCGCCCAGGGATGACGCGGCTGCGCTGATCGCCAGCCTCGGAGATGGCGACGACGCTGAGACCGCCTTGTTCCTCGGCTGCCAAAGCGGTCGGGAGGAGACCGAGAACGCCACGCGCACTCTGGACCTGTGTCGTAAACGGCTCGGCCGGACCAGGGTGTTGGCTGGCCGGGTAGGGTGCTGCGGTCAGCCCCTGTGGCGCTGGGGGGATCGCGAGGGCTTTGCCGCCCACGCGCTCGCCTTCGCGAGCCAGCTTCGTGGCCTCACGCACCTGGTGGTGGATGACCCGTCCTGCGCCGAGACCCTGCGCACGCTCTACCCACGAGTCGGGGTGAAGGTGCCAGAGATCGTGACGACCGTGGAGCTGATCGGCGAGAGCGGCCTCACGGAGATGCCGGAGGGACCCTGGACCTTGCACGCCCCCTGCCACGCGGGTGGCGCGCAGGAGGAGG
>JAUUZB010000443.1 GCA_030590185.1 Deltaproteobacteria bacterium | reverse complement strand
GGATGACTTGACCGACCCGGCGCCGGCCACGACCTTTGCCCACCTCGACGCCACCACGGTGCTGTCGCGGCAAATCGTCGAGCTCGGCATCTATCCGGCCATCGACCCCCTCGACTCCACCAGCCGCCTGCTCGACCCCAAGGTCGTGGGCGACGAGCACTACGACGTCGCCCGTTCGGTCCAGGGCGTGTTGCAGCGCTACAAGGAGCTCCAGGACATCATCGCCATCCTCGGCATGGACGAGCTCTCCGACGAGGATAAGAGGGCGGTCAACCGGGCCCGCCGGATCCAGAAGTTCCTCTCCCAGCCCTTCTTCGTGGCCGAGCAGTTCACCGGCTCCGAGGGCAAGTTCGTGGAGCTCGAGGACACCATCAAGGGCTTCAAGCAGATCGTCAACGGCGACCACGACCACATCCCCGAGCAGTGCTTCTACATGAAGGGCGACCTCGACGAGGTCCTCGAGCACGCCAAGAAGCTGGAAGAGTAGTCCCCCTGCGGTTCAGGGAGCGGAGCGACCCCCATGGCACAGCTGACCATCAACATGATGACCCCCAAAAAGGACGTCATGCACGGCGACGTCGATCAGGTCACCGCGCCCTCGATCATGGGCGAGGTCGGCATCCTCCCGGACCACCTGCCGCTGCTCGCCACCCTCGAGGCTGGGCCGGTTGGTCTGTTCAAGGCTGGTGACGTCGAGTACTTCGCGGTCTCCGGTGGGTTCGTCGAGGTCAACGATAACGTCGTGACGATTCTGGCCGACTCGGCTGAGGCGGCGGCTGAGCTCGACCCGGAGCGCTCCGCGCGGGCGCTCAAGGATGCAGAGCAGCAGCTCAAGACCCTCGACGCGACGCTGCCGGAGTATGCCGAGCAGATGGCGCGGTGTAAGCGGGCCCAGGTGCGGCTCGAGGTGGCGGCTACGGCGCGGCATTAGGGGGCGGGGGTTCTCTCCGGTCCTTTTCTTTTCGTTTTGTCTCCGTTGTTGGGGTTGTTTTTCTCGAGGCCTCTTTTCTTTTTGGGGCCTCCGGAGCCGGCCTGCGGCCGTCTCCTGCGGGCTGCGCAAGCCCCCTGGCGGGGTCTTGCTCCGCGCTTCGCGAGCCCTTCGGTCTCGCTGCGCGCTTCGCGAGCCGCTTCGCGTCTCGCTTCGCTGGCTACTCTGGGTCGTGGAGGCGACCGGCGATCCCGCCGTCCACTCCGATTACTGCGCCGCTGATGAAGCTCGCCTCGGCGGAGGCGAGGAACAACACGACCCGGGCGATCTCTTGCGGTTCGGCGATGCGGCCAAGCGGGTGGCTCTCGCCAAGGGCGGCGCGCGCCTCTGGGTTGCCTTCGAAACCGGCCTCGAGCATGGGGGTGGCTGTTGCAGCGGGCTCGATGGCGTTGACGCGCACGCGGGCACCTAGGTCGGTCGCCATGGCGCGGGTCAGGGTGCGCAGCGCTCCCTTGGTGGTCGCGTAGCAGACGAATCCTGGCTTGGTGAGGGTGGCGTGGATGCTGCCGACGTTGACCACGCTTCCGGTCGCCCGTTCGAGTTGCTCCAGGAACTGCTGGGCCAACAGAAATGGCGCCACCAGGTTGACGTTCAAGGCGAGTTGCCAATCGGCACAGGTTAGGTCGGAGACCCCGCCGAGGGTTTGCACCGCCGCGTTGTTGACCAAGACATCGAGGCCCCCTTCGCCCACCGCCGTGCGCAACTGCGTCAGCGTCGCGTCGCGGTAGTTGTCGTCGCCGCACAGGCGATTGAGGTCGCAGGCAACGAAGCCGTTATGCTCGGCGGGAGCGTCGGTCAGGTCGGTCGCGATGACGCGGTAGCCCGCCGCGCGGAATGCCGCGCACAGGGGTTGCCCGATCCCTCCGGCGGCACCGGTGATCAATGCGGTCTTGGTCATGGCTGACTCCCACTGGTGAGGTAGTCGGTCAAGATCCGAATCGCTCGCTCGCTGGTCGCACGGACCGCCTCGCTGGTGTTCGAGCCGTTGTGGGAGCCAAAGATGCAGCGCTCAAACTGGCGCAAGCGCGAGTCAGCAGGCAAGGGCTCATCCTCCAACACGTCGAGGGCGGCCGAGTGGACCTGGCCCGTCTTCAAGGCTTGGATGAGCGCTTGGCTGTCGATCAGCGGGCCGCGGGCCACGTTCACCACCCGCACGCCCGCCTTCGCCCGAGCCAGGGTCTCGGTACCCAACAGGTGCCGATTCGTGGGGGTGAGGGCGCAGGTCAGGGCGATGAAGTCCGCCTCCTCGAGCCGCTGTGGCCAGGTGCCCGCCTGAACCGCGGCCAACTCTGGCACCGGCTCAAAGGCCGGGTCGTAGGCGATGACCCGCATGTCTGCGGCGAGGGCGCGCTTGGCCAGGTTGCGACCGATGTCTCCAAAACCGACGAGGGCCATGGTCTTGTCCGCCAGCGAGATGCCCCGTGGTTTGGGCCAACCTCCGGCGCGCACGGCGCGATCGATCACGAAGGTGTCGCGGGCTAGGGCCGTGACATACGACATCGCGACGTCGGCAACCTCCCGCCCAAACATGCCTGGCGTGTTGATGATCGGAATCCCGAACTCCCGGGCGGCATCGAAGTCGACGTTGTCCACGCCGATGCCCCACTTCACGGCAGCTCGCAGGGCGCCCTTCTTGCCAGCTTCGAACACACGCCGCGTCGCCGGGTCGTCCCCAATGATCCAGCCCTGGAAGCCCGGCAACAGGCGAACCAGCTCCTCCTCACTCAAGGTCTGCACGACGTTGGGGCATTCGACGTCCCAACCGGTGGCGGTGATCGCCTCGCTGAGCTCATCCATCATGCCCAGCATCGGCGGGCAGGTGATCAGGACTCGGAGGCTCGGCTCTCCGCGCTCAGTCATGCGCTGGCCTCGTTGGGATAGCCGGCGGTGGCCATCAGAGCAGCGTGGCGCCAGTCCTCCGGCGTATCGATGTCAACGGTTTCGAGCGCCGGCATCTCGAACATGACCGGCTGTCGCCCGATGCGGGCGTCCGTTGCGGCGAAGCTCTCGCCGGTGAAGATGTAGAGACACGAATTCTCCTCAAACCACGGCTCCAAATCCTGTGTCCGGATCAAGTTGGCGGGATCGTGGTTCACGGCGGAGCCGTCAGCGCGGTAGAAGCGAGTCTGAATTCGGTTGACGGTGAACAGCGAGTCCGCCGCCCCCTCGGCCCGCGCGCCATCGAACCGAGCCAGCGCGGCGCCAATGGTCTCGCCGCTCAGGAAGGGGTTGGTGGTGTGGGTCATGAGATAGGTGTCCGCCGCAACGGACCCGACGTCATCCGCGAGCACGAGGTTCATACTGACGTGGTCGCCGCAGATCTCTGGTCTGCGATCTCGGATCAAGACCCGGTCGTCCGTGGTCAGTCCGTGGTCTTTCAGAATATCTCTGGCGTCCGTGTTGATGACCACCCTCGAGATTTCGGGTACTGCCAACAGGGCGTCGAGGATCCAGCGGAACAACGGCTTGTCGCCGAGCATCCGAAAGTTCTTGCCAGAAACGCGCTCGCTGTGTGCCTTCATCGGCAGCAGGGCCACGATGGTTCGGTCGGTCTCGGACATACGCTCACCCTTTGTCATTTGGGATAGAAGTACTTCTCTTTGGTCTTCCACGAAAGCCGGCGATGCTCGTGGTTGCCGCGATAGGATCCCCAGAACTGCATGAGTCGAAAAGCGAGGATCTCAGGCAGACTCTTGGCAGCCTTCTTCTCCTGTACGGCGACACCCACGTCGAAAAAGACGGCGCTGGCGTAGTAACGCAGGAAGTCCGTGAAGGTCAGGTGCACCTCGGGCATGATCGACTGTAGCGCGATCGCCTCGCGCTGGTAGCGCCAGCGGATTTGTTGCCAGCTCTCTTCGTGTAGGTGAAACACGACCGCGTCGGCGACGTAGGATACCTCGAGCCCGTCCCTGACCAACGCCTAGCCGAGCGCCATGTCCTCGAGACCGCTGAGCTCCTCGTCGAAGCGATAGGCGCTCCAGATGGACCTGACCAGCGCCGCGTTGGCGTTGTTGACGAAAAAGGGCTCCTGGGTCGGACCGCCGCGTTCCGGGTAATACTTGCGGAAGATCTGGCACTCGCTGAAGTGGCTGTCGCCATTGCCGATCTGACGGCCGAAACTACACACCGCCTCGCCGTCGACCAGCGGTTGCACCAACTTGCGCAGCCAATGCTCGTCCACCGGGACGCAGTGCCCGCTGACGAAGACGAGCAGATCCCCTTCGGCCACTCCGCAGCCCAGGTTGAGGGAGCGACCGAAGCTAAAGTCCGCCTTGCGAATCCGTTCGACTCGGCAGCCAGAGCGCTGGCAAATCGCTACCGAGTCATCGGTGGAGCCGGAGTCGACGACGATCGTTTCGACCTCGAGATCCTCCGTGGCTTGTCGAGCGATGCCAGCCAACAACGCCGGCAGGCGCTTCGCCTCGTTGTAGGTCCGGATGATGATACTAACCTTCATGGCAGCTTCGATCTTAGAGCAGGTCGACGGTGAGGTGGAGGTCGAAAGGGGGGGCCAAGAGTCGATAGAGCAGCTCGATCTCCTCGGGGAACACACGGTTGGGGGCGAACATGTCCCAGTGCACCGGCACCAGATGTCGCGCCCCGAGCTCCACGGTCAGCGCGAACGCCTCGCGCACCGACATGTTCCCGATGATCCCCCGGCGATCACGATAATGGTTCCGCTCGTTCACCGGCAGGATAGCGACGTCGATAGGACCGTCGCGGGTGGCCGCATCGACCAGCTCAACCGCCGGAGAGGTATCTCCGGCGTGCAGGTAGCGTCGGCCTCGATGGGTGATGAGGTAGCCGACATACAGCCAGCATCCATCGGCGTCCCGCTCGATGGTGGGATGGGCCGCCGGAACGGGCCGCACGTCGAGGCCCTCGGCGATGGGGATGGCGTCGGAACCGGCGGTGACGATGCGGTCGGACTCGATGCCGGCTTCCATCAAGGTATTTC
>JAUUZB010000473.1 GCA_030590185.1 Deltaproteobacteria bacterium | reverse complement strand
GGAGCGCTTCGTAGAGCGGCCGGACTTGCTGCCACAAACGCTCCGCCTCGGCCTCGAAGGCCTCCGGGGTCATGTCGTAGCGGGAGCGCCACAGTTGACCGTTGTCCGCGAAACCGATCTCGCGGGCACCGGCGTTAGTGAGCTCGACGAAGCGTTGGTACTTGGGGCGCAACGGCAGTGAGATCTCTCGCCACCCGCGCCACACCGCCAGCAGCTCGTCATAGTCGCGGGAGGTAGCGAAGACCTTGGATATTTGTCCCAGATCGAGGCAGTCATCCGGTTGCCGGCACCACTTGCCCTTGCCGTAGGTTGATTCCATGAAGGTCATGATCTCCGCGAGCTCGCGCCGTTGGGCTGGGTCGTTCGGTGAAGGCGCGCTCGCCGAGAGGCGGAGCAGCTCGAGCTGCCGGCTAGCGTCGGCGGGCAGCTCGAGGTCGGCGAAACGCCGGGCCTCCGCGACCAGCCGGTTCTTGGTCGCCATCGAATGCTCGGTGGCGCGGGCCGCGAGCCAATCGGTGTCAGGGGTGATGTAGGTCGCGTTCACCCAGGCGACCCGGTCACTCTCCATCCAAATCTCGTGGAGCTCACGGTCCATCTCGGCGACGAAAGCGAGCGCTTCGTCGGGGGTGGCGGGCTCGCGGGAGACGCCCTTGCAGGCGATGGGGGTGACGGTGAGGAGCAAGCAGAGGTGGGCGATCGATTTCATACCCGGGCGACGTAGTCGACCCACGACTCGGTGGCAAGGTTCGGGGGTCGGCTCCGTTGTGTCCGACGGTGCATCTGGGGCTGTGAGGCCGAGGCGAAACCAGGTAGAGAATCAAGCCGTGGGCCGGACGAAGTTGATCCTGACCGTAACGGTGCCGATGGTGATCGCGTTACTCGGCGCAGCTTACGTTGCACTCGGCTACTACCGGGCGGCCGAGGTCGTGGAGCGGCGAGCCGCCGCGGACGCCCTCATCGCGGACACCGTGGCGCGCGCCCGGGGGTGGGCGTCCGAGCTCACCGCCCTCAACCCCGTGGGTCTCGAGGCTATCGAGCGGGCCTGCTCCGATCGTCTCATCAGCGGCGTGCCCGCTTCCCTGATGCTCTACATCGCGCCGCTGTCGGCGGAGCTGCCGGCGGGTGATGGGCTGCAGGCGGGTGATGATCTGGTGGGGTGGTCCACCTGGGGCCTCGCTTGGATTCCGGTCGATGGTCCGATTCGAGCTGAGCCCTATTCTCACACCGTACTCGACGCGCTCGGCAGCCCCAGTCGTTGGCAGCGCGCGGTCTGGCGGCGCGATGGCCAGAACGTGCCGTTCATCAACCAGGCGCGGTTGCTCGTGGTGGGTAGGGTGAGCGCCCTGCGGCCGGAGGTGCGGATGTTGGCGGCGGTTTATGATTTGTCGACTGGTGTGGAGGTTTGCCGCGGAGTGGCGACGGCCAGGCCTCGGCCTCGGCCGATGAGCAATCGGTTCGGCCCGGCGGACTTGCCGCCGCAGTATGTCTCGTTTGCGTTCAACGAGCCGGTCGCCATCGACCGCGCGATTCGCTTCACGCTCCTCGACCGCCTCTGCCGGGTGGGTGGTGCGGGTCTATGTGCCCAGGCTGCGTTGCGGCGTTGAGCGCTGGCGAGCGGGCGATGTACGTGGCGCGGAGCCCGGGGTTGGGGGTCCATTGCCTTGAGACCCACCCGCCGCCGCGTTAAGAAGCTGTCCCTCGTGGCCCCAGGTGGGAGGCGGCCCGGGAAAGGACCCCCAGGTGACAGCCCAGCATGCCGAGGTCGACGCCAGCACACCGGTGACCATCCTCGAGGCGCTTGCGGCGCAGGCGGCCCGTCGGGCCCAGCAGCCTGCCTTTACCATCCTCGATGCCAGCGGGCGTGAAACCCGCCTCTCCTTCGCGCAGTTGTTGCGGCAGAGCCTTCGGGCGGCGGGTGCCCTGCAGGCGGCGGGCATGCGCCAGGGGGATCGGGTCCTCATCTGCTTGCCGACCGGCCCGGAGGTGGTGCTCGCGACCTTCGGCGCGATGCTGGCGGGCGGGGTCTGCGTGCCGATCTATCCGCCCAACCCAACCAAGGGGTTACGGGGCTGGAAAGAACGGGTGCGCGTCATCAACCGCGTAGCGCAGCCCTGCGGGGCGGTGATCGCGAACGACGGCCGGCTGCACGCCGCGTCGTTGCTCGAGGAGATAGGGGAGGATCTCTTTACCCTCTCCCCGGCGGCGCTCGGGGATCACGACCCGGCGGATCCTGTCAACGTGCTGCCCAGCGATCTGGCGTTCATCCAATTCACCTCCGGAACCACTCGCCAACCGCGCGGCGTCTCGGTGAGCCACGAGGCTCTCATGGCGAACGTCGCCGCTCTTGCCGCCGTCATGCAGCTCGAGCCGGGCGAAACGTCAGTCTCCTGGCTGCCGCCCTATCACGACATGGGGCTGGTGGGTCATCTGTTCGTTTCAATGTATTGCGGTGTTCACCAATATCTGGTGCCCCCGTTGACCTTCATGCGCGAGCCGGTGACGTGGTTGCGGTTACTCAGCGACACCCGGGCCGTGCAGACCACCGCCCCCAATTTTGCCTATTCCACCTGCGCGCGACGGATCCCGGAGGCGCAGCGGGCTGGCCTCGACCTGAGCAACCTGCGCCTGGCGCTCAACGGCGCCGAGCTCGTCCAGGCGGAGACACTGGACGCCTTCTGCACGGCCTTCGTGCCCCACGGTTTCAGCCGCGAGGCCTTCCGCCCGGTCTACGGCCTGGCCGAGGCGACCCTGGCCGCGACCTTCAGCTCCCCTGGCGGGCCACGGGTCGATTGGGTGCATCGCCATCACCTGGCTTCCACCGGCGAGGCGCAGCCCGTCGATGGCCAACATCCGGACGCCCAGCCGATCGTCAGTGTGGGGCATCCGATCCCGGACCACGAGCTGATGGTGGTCGATGGGGACGGCCGCGACCTGCCCGACCGCCGGGTGGGAGCGATCCGTTTCCGCGGTCCGTCGGTGGCGAACGGCTACTTCAACAATCCACAGGCCTCGGTGGAGGTCTTTCGCGATGGCTGGGTGGTTACCGGCGATCTCGGTTACCGGGTCGACGGCGCTTTGCATGTCACCGGCCGCCAGAAAGAGATCATCATCCACAACGGCCTCAACTACCTGCCCCAGGATATCGAGATCGCCTGCCTCGAGGTGCCGGGGCTGCGGGCCGGTCGAGTCGTGGCCTTCGGCACGAGCAACCCGCGCACCGGCACCGAAGATCTCGTCCTCGTGGCCGAGGTGCGCCGGAGTTCCATGGCCGGGGATCCGGAGCTCAGCGAACGGGTTCGCAGCGTCGTGGAGGAGCGCACCGGCCTCGCGCCGGACCGGGTGGAGTTGATCCAGCCAGGCCTGTTGCCCAAGACCACCAGCGGCAAGCTGCAGCGCAATCGGGTCAAGGAAGCCTTCGAGGCCGGGGAGCCGTTGAGCGGCGATCGCCGAACGGTGGGGGACTTCCTCACCGGACGGCTGCGCTCCTTTGCCGGCGTGGCGAACTCGCGCCTGCGGCGGTTGCTCAGGTGGCAGTGATGGGGTCGGGGGGGACTCGGCCGCGTCTCGCGTTGGTCTCCGGCGGTGGCGCCATCCAGGCCTACGCCTTTCACCTCGGCGTGCTCCAGGGGTTGCAAGAGGATCGCTTCTACTTTCGCTCCGGGCTGCGTTGGGACCCGAGCCGCGCGCCGGAGCGAGCGCGTGAGATCGACATCTTCGTCGGGTCGTCGGCGGGCGCCTGTGTAGCCGCCGCCGTGGCCAGCGGCCATCCGGTTGATCAGATGCGCGCCGCCCTCACCGGCGAGGCGTTGCAGGTGCCTACCTTTGGCTACCGGACCCTGTTTCAACCGGTGGCGCCCAACCCCGCGAAGTATGTGGCGCGTCTGCGGCGGCGTTGGCGCTTCGGCCGGTTGGGGCCTGCCGATCTGGTCGCTATCGGGGGTTTGATCTCCTCCGCCGGGGTGGAGCGTTACTACCGGCGGCATGTGTTGCCGACCAATCGGTTCGCGGATCTGGCCGCCGAGCTCTACGTCACCGCCACCCAGGTCAACAATGCCCGCAAGGTAGTCTTCGGCCCGCGCGATTCCCTCACCGGCAGCGAGTACGATCCAGACTGCGCCTACTACGACAACGTGCCCGTCTCCCAGGCGATCGCGGCCGCGGTGGCGGTGCCGCCGGTGTTCGCGCCCTACGGTATCGTCAACCCGTCGAGCGGCGAGCGTATTCACTACTATGACGGTGAGGTGCGCGAGACCCTGTCTGCCCACGTCGCCACCGACGCTGGGGCCGATTTCGTGATCGCCGCGAGCATCTGGAGCCCCTACCGCTACGACGAGCGTCTCGGCACCGTCGCCGACCTCGGTATGGCGGCCATGGCGGAGCAGGCGATCAATCAGTTGATCGAGCAGAAGGTGAGTCGCGACCGCGAGCGGGCGGAGTGTTACGATGAGCTGCTCGATCTGCTCCGGGCCCACGACGCAAATCACGGCGTGGCCGCGGCGGCCTCCGCAGATCTGCGCCAACGGGTTTGCGAGCTGCTTCGTTACCGGCCGGTACCGACCCTGTTCATCAGCCCCGAGGACACCGACACCGAGTTTTTTTTGGAGTCCTCGTTCAGCTTTGGACGGGGGTTGGTCGATCGCTGCATCGACGCCGGTCACCGTGCCTACCGGCGCGCGGCACACGCCAATCCAATGTTTTTCGTGGCGCTAGATGAGGCACTCGACCCGTCGGCCCCGAGAAAAAAAGGTTAAACGAT
>JAUUZB010000696.1 GCA_030590185.1 Deltaproteobacteria bacterium | reverse complement strand
CGCATCAACGGCACCACCGATTATGATCGCACCAACTATTTCGCGACCCTGCCCGCTAACCAGCTCGAGCTGGCGCTCTGGCTCGAGAGCGATCGCATGGGCTTTCTGCTCGAGACCTTGACCATCGACAAGCTGCAGAACCAGCGCGACGTGGTGATGAACGAGCGGCGGCAGACGGTTGAGAATCGGCCCTACGGACTGAGCGACGAGAAGCTGGTCCACACCGTCTTCCCAGCCGACCACCCCTACTACGGCGCGATCATCGGCTCGATGTCGGATCTGGAGGCCGCCAGCCTGGCCGACGTTGAGAGGTTTTTCACCGAGTACTATGCGCCTGCCAACGCCACCCTGGTGATCGCCGGCGACATCGACCCGGACTCCACCCGGGCAATGGTCGACAAATATTTCGGCAGCCTACCCCGCCGCGAGGCGCCGGCTAAACGGGAGATCAACACGCCGCCGATCACCAGCCAACGCCGGGTCGAAGTCCCGGAGCCGGTGATGCTGCCAATGATTCAGATCGCCTGGCTGTCCCCGCCGTTCTACGCCCCGGGTGACGCCGAGGCCGACGTGCTGGCCTACATCCTCGGCGCCGGCAAATCGAGCCGATTCTATAAGCGCCTGGTCTACGAGCTCGAGCTCGCCCAGAGCGTTGACGTGCACCAGGAGTCGAACGCCCTCGCTTCCCTCTTTCACATTTCAGTGACCGGTCGCCCCGGCGTGGATACCGAGAAACTCGAGGGGGAAATCTGGGCCGTGATCAACGCGGTGCGCGAGCAGGCCACCAACGCACGGGAGCTGACCCGGGCCCGCAACATGTTGATCACACGCAGCCTCTCGAGCCTGCAACGGATCGGCACCATCGCCAACCGACTCAATATCTACAATCAGTATATCGGCGATCCGGGTTACCTGGCCGAGGACCTCGGCCGCTACGACCTGGTCACCAGCGAGAGCCTGAAGAGCTTTGCCCAGCAAAGGCTCGATCCGGATCACGCGGTGGTGGTCTGGACGGTGCCCCAGGGCCCACAGGAGGGCCAGCCATGACCGTCCCACGCGCCACTCACGCGATCCTCTGGGCGACCGCGACTCTAGTCGGCTGCGCCACCACGACTCCTGAGACCGCCCCGGCTGCCGGGACATCGACAGGGGAGCACGCCTGGCGCGTGACGCCACCAACCCCGGGGCCCGAGCCGGAGTTGCGCGCCCCCGAGGTCCAACGCCAGCTCCTCGGGAACGGCTTGACCGTGCTCACCAGCCAGCGGGGTAACCTGCCCTTGGTCAACATCCAGATCGTCATCCGCAGCGGCTCAGCCGCTGATCCAGCGGAGCTCCCGGGGCTCGCCGGTTTCCTCGCCGATCTGCTCAAGGCCGGGACCAAAACCCGCAGCGCCGAGCAGATCGCCGACGAGATCGAAACCTTGGGGTCGAGCTTGCACGTCGGCATCGAAGAGGATGCGTTGGTGATCGCCTGCACGACGCTAACCGAAAACCTCCGCCCAGTCTTCGCTGTGATGGCAGACGTGTTGATGAACCCTGCCTTTGACGCCAAGGAGATCGAACGCCTGCGGCGAAAACGCCTGGCGGATCTGGCCCAGGAGTCGGCCGATCCGCGACGAATGGCCAACCGGGTCTTCCGGCGGGCCGTGTTCGGCGATCATCCCTACGGGCACACTAGCCTGGGCGATCACAAAGCGGTGGCAGCGATCGATGGCGCGGCCCTCGAAGCCTATTATGCGGCCCACGTCGGTCCGAAGAATGCGGCGGTTGCCCTGGTGGGTGCCATCGATCCTGCCGAAGCGGTCGACATCGTCGAGACGAGCCTCGGCAACTGGTCGGCAAAGGCAGTGCGCCAGAGCGAGCTGCCGAAGCTCGTCGAGCGCCCGGCCGCCCTGCGTTTGATTGACAAGCCCAACGCCCCCCAATCGCAGCTGCGGGTCGGACACCTCGGGCTGCGGCGCGATCACCCGGACTACTTCCCGGTCGTGCTGCTCAATGCCATCCTTGGCGGCACCTTCAATAGCCGCATCAACATGAACCTGCGCGAAGACAAGGGCTACACCTATGGCGCGCGTTCGGCCTTCGCCTTTATGCACGACGGCGGGTACTTCGGTGTGCTCACCGCGGTGCGTACCAACGCGACCACAGCCGCGTTGCGGGAGATCCTCGCTGAGATCGAGTTGATGCGCGGCGCCGGGGTGAGCGAAGCGGAGCTGAACGGCGCCAAGAACCGCTACAGCCTGTCGCTGCCCGGCTATTTCCAAACGGTTGAAGGTATCGGCGGCATGGTGAGCAACGTCTACCTGTTCGATTTGCCCCTCGACTACTACCAGCGTCTGCCCGCCGAGATCCGGGCGGTGACCCGGGAGGACCTGTCGCGGGTTGCCAAGGAGCACCTACGGCCGGACGCCTTGTCGATTACGGTTGTCGGTGACGAGATGCAGATCCTCGAGGGCCTCGGTGGACTCGAGCGTGGAGAGATCATCCGCGCCGGCCCGGACGGCGAGCCCCGCTAGACCATGACCGTCCGGTCCCGAGGCGCGCCCTACGTCGCGCTGGCGGCCCTGCTCACGCTTCTTCCGGCGGTTGAGGTTTCGGCCGGGGCGTCGAGCTACGAACGGTTGGCGGCGCCTCAATCCCTCAGTGAGCGGGAACGACAGCTGCTCGCAGGGGTCCGGGTGTGGAGCCGCAAGCACGGCAAACGGCTGCGCTATGATCCGCGGCTGGGCGGCGCGGCCGGTGCGTTGCTGCCGACGGCGCCGAGCCGGAGCGACCAACGCATCGACCTAGCTGCGGCCCGGCGGGCGATCCCGCGCCGGGGGTGCACCGACGGTGAGCTCGCCGCCATTACCCTGCGTGCCCCAGCGGCGGCGGCCATAGGTGATCTGCTGGCCGAACAGCTCACGGCGGAGCTCGTCGATCGGGAGATCAATCGGGTCGGCCTCGCCGCCCGCGCCGACGCCAACGGAGTGGTCGTGGTGGCACTATTCTCACGGCACCTGGTGAACCTGCTCCCCTTTCCGGCGAGGCTCCAGGCGCCGCGTCGTATCGCCATCGAAGGGACCCTGCCGGTGGGGGTGGAGGCCGATTCCCTAACGCTGGTGGTCGGGCGGCCGAACCGCAAGACCGAGCAGCGGCGTCTCATTCGGCACGGCCGAGGCTTTGCCGGTGAGCTGACGATCAAGGATAGCGACCGGGGCCAGGTGCTCGATGCTCAGGTTCTGATCGACCGCCGCCGGGGCCCGGAGATCGCGGCCAGCTTCGTGATCGGTGTTGGCGTGGCGCCTTGGCCGGTGGGGCCGGCGGGCAGCGGCTTGCGGTTGCTCGCAACAAATGGAGACCCCGCGACGCAGCTCGGCACCCTGATCCTGAGCTTGCGCGCCTCCCAGGATCTGCCGCTGCCGGCCCAGAGCGTGTTGCTTACCGACGTGGCGCTGGGCCACGCCCTCGACATGCGCGACCACGGCTTCTTCGCGCACACCTCCCCGACCACCGGCGACGTCACCGATCGCCTGCGAAGCCGCGGCGTACCCTTCGTGCGCGCCGTCGAGAATATCGCCACCGCTGCCACGGTGCGTGATGCTATGGAGAGTTGGCTGCAGAGCCCCTCCCACCGGGCCAACCTCCTCGATTCGGAGGTCCACACCTTCGGCGTCGGCGTGGTCAAGGCGGAGCCACGGGGCCCGGTCTACGTGGTGGCGGTGTTGGCTCGCCTGGCCCACGACGGCGCCGCGACTGAGCTCGCCGCCGAGACCGAACAATATATCAATCGCTTGCGGGCCCGCCGGGGCCGAGCGGCGCTCAAGGCCGACCGTCGCCTGCGCCACCTGGCGGCACGTCACAGTCAGGAGATCGCCGGTGTCGGG
>JAUUZB010000514.1 GCA_030590185.1 Deltaproteobacteria bacterium | reverse complement strand
GCTGCTATCGGTGGCGACAACGGACGAGGAGCCAGCCGAAACGCAGGGGGCCGTGGGAAAGGTCGCGAAGAAGAAGGTCGCCAAAAAGAAGGCCAAGAAGAAAGTCGCGAAGAAGAAGGCCAAGAAGAAGGTCGCGAAGAAGAAGGCCAAGAAGAAAGTCGCCAAGAAAAAGGCCAAGAAGAAAGTCGCGAAGAAAAAGGCCAAGAAGAAAGTCGCGAAGAAAAAGACCAAGAAGAAGGTCGCTAAGAAGAAAGCACGCAAGAAGTAGCGCCCACGCCTCAGCCGCCCCGCCCTAGCCCCACTCCAACCTTGGCGCTACCATGCCGGCTGACATGAAACCCGCCCCCATCATCCCGGCGCTACTCTTCGCGTCCCTCGCCCTCGCCGCATGCAACGAAACCGGCCCCAATTCGGCGGCCCGCTTCGAGGTCGACGACCAGGGCCTAGACCTCGGCCTCACCCTCCCCAGCCTGAGCGGCTGGGAGATGGACCCGGACGTCGAGCTCGACGACCCGGAAACCGGCGGCGACGCCATGGTGTTGTTCCGCAAGAACTCACCGGTCGGCTCCCCAAGAATCACCGTCAACATCGCGCCCCCTGGCCCCGGTCCCACCCGCCTGCAGGAGTTCCTCGAGGCCAACCTACGCGCCATGGGAAAACTGGAACGAGAGGCCGGCATGCGCATCACCAGGGTCGCCCAGAAGCCCCTGAAGATCGGTCCCCGCCGCGCCTACATCGTGCGCCACGAGTTCACCATTGGACGGGGGGACACGCAGCAGGCCCTTACCCAGCTCGCCGCGGTCCTGGTCGTTGACGGCCGCGGGGTGACCGCTACGGCGGTGGGACGCACGGAGCTGTTCCATCCCCTCGCCGAGCAAATCGGCCGCATGCTCACCGGCATCGAGATCGACACCCCTACCGAGGTGATCGACATCACCGACGCGGTGGCCCCTGCCCCGGCCGAGCCGGCGGCTCCGGTCGACCTCGGCACGCTGGGCGGGAAATAGCCTACTCGCGCTCGATCTTTTTCGGATCGACCGAGGCGTTCTCGAGCAGATCGTTCACGCCGTTGGCACCGGGGAAAGCGATGATCACCAGATCGCCGTTGCGCAAGCTGCCGCTCGGTGACCGCACCGATGACTTGTTCGGATTGCGAGACAGCAATTCAACCTCGCGCCGCACCGCCTGGCCCTGGATGGCGATGAACACGAAGTTCACCCCGGTCTCCGGGTCCTCGGCCAGGGCACTGGTGTCGACCGAGAAAGCCGGCTCTACGAACTCCCGCACCAACCGGAAGGCGGCAGGCTCCATCTCCACGAAGGCGCCGGCTGGGTCCGGGAGCTTGATCTCCAGCGAGACCCCGTCACCACCCTTGTCCAGGGCCAGTACCTTGGCGGTGCCAGGCTCGCGGAAATCGACCGAGATGTGCGCCTCGCCCCCCGGTTGCAGGTTGCCGGCATCGGGAACGACGAAGACCAACCGCGCCGCGAGCGGATCCTTGAAGAAGATCAGCTCGGCGCCCTTCTCGACCGTGGCCCCCTTCTTCGTTTTCACCTCGGCCACCACGCCTGGGTACGGGGCGGTGATCAGCTTGCTAGCGATGCTGCCGAGCATCTTGTCGAGCTTCCTGCGCGCCGCCTCCACTTTGGCTTTGGCCTTCTTCTCCTGCTGGCGAGGCTTGCGCTCTTTCTTCTTGAGCTTGCCGAGCTTCTTATTCGCCTGGGCCAGGATCTTCTTGTACTTCTCGAGATCCCGTTTGGAGACGCCGCCCCCCTTTAGGATGCTCTTGGGACGCAGCTCCTTGAGCTTGGACTCGGCGTCGTTGCGTTCGGTCTTGACCCCCTCCTGTTCCTCCACGATCGACGAGAGCTTGGCCGCGGCCTTGTCGTAGGCACCGTCCGCCTTGCGGACCTCGGCCCGGGCCTTGTCGAGCTTCTTCTTCGCCCTGGGGTGGAGCTGGAGCATCAACAGGATGTCACCCTTTTTGACCTGCGTGCCGGGCTCCGGCACCTCGATGACCTTGCCAGCCCCACCGGCCTCGAGCCACTCCTCGCGATTCGGGCTGACGCTCTCGGCCGAATCCGGGAAGTAGGCTGGCAGCCGTCCGGCCTCGAGCTCCCGGACGTCGACCTGCGCGGTACCCTCAAAGATGCGCGCGTAGGTCGCGACGAAGTAGAGCGCCACGATCCCGCCGGCGATGACGAACAGGAGCACGAACACCCACAGCAGACGAGAGCGAAGATTCTCCTCGCCCTCCTCGTTCAGGAAGTCGTCGTCATCCGACTCCAGCGCCTCGCCGTCGGCCATGTCACCGGCCAGATCCGGGAAGATCTCCCCGGCCAGCGCTTGGAGCTTGCGCACCACGTCCGTGTCCGGATCATCCCCGGCGAGCTGCAGCTCCGCGATCATCTTGCCGAGCTTCTCATCGTCCTCCCGCGATTCGCCGGCGGCGAGGAAGTAGTCGCGGGCGTGGACGACGTAGCCCTGGCGCAGGTGCTCGCAGGCGGTGGCGATCATGCGTACCACCTCCTCAGGGCTCGCCGTCGAACGCCGTGGGTCGAAGTCGCTGGCCGCCACGACCTGGACGTCATCCTCGATGCCATCCCCTAGGGGCGCCTCCGTCACCGCCTCGACCCCGGTCTCGAGGCCGGGGGTGGTCGGGATCCCCTCATCCTCCGCACCGTCGAACACGATGTCGTCGAGGGGTTGACCGTCGTAGGCTGGGTTCGTCGCATCCGGGTCGAGCTCGGCGGCGACGGCGTCGTCGATATCGAGACCGGCGTCGGCCGGCGGCGGCGGCGGGGAAGCAGCGGCCGGCACGAACTCCGGGATCCCCGGTGAGGTGACCTCGTCGTGGATCGACTCCGGGGAGTCGTCGGGCGGACTCGGGACCGACGGTGCCTCTGCCGGCGCCGGGGCCGGTGACGCCGCGGCCTTGTCGCTGGCTTGGATGAAGCCCATCGATTCGAGTTGGCTGATGAACTTCTTGAGATCCGGCTCGGAGATGTCGAAATTGTATTCCGACTTGACCGCACCAATAACCTGCTCGAGGCCACGCTTGCCGTCGAGCTTTTGTGCGATCAAAAACTCGATCTCGTAGAGCCGGAAGCTGGTCTGCGTCAGCGGGTCGTCAATGCGATAGAAGACAACGCCCTGTTGCTCTTCGCGTGCCGATTTGAGGTCGCTACGAAACCGCGGCTGCATCACTTTATGGCGTCTCCGGGCTAGTTGGAGCGGAGACGGCCCTTGAAGTCTATGACCACCCGCACCGTCAGTGCAAAGAAATGGCGGCGATAGGGGGAGTTAGGGGGAGCTTCAAACCAGGCCTATCGATGGGGTCCCCGTTTGACCTGTTCAAACAATTTGATGTACCGGGCCTGGGCAAACCGCTCGATGCTGCGCTTGTTGATCAGGGCCAGGGACTGCTTGGAAACCTTGGCCGAAAACAGCTTGGTGTCGACCGAGTTGACGCACCAGACCCCGACCGTCTTGACGATCTCGGCACGCTGGGCAACCGCCCATCCGGCGTAGGACGCCTCCTTATCGGCGTCCCGCTTATCGCCGCAGCGCCACTTGACGTAGGCGATGACGTGGCTCTGGCGTGCATCGACCACGACCTCGAGCACCCGGCCGGCGAGCGGGGTGGTGGCGAGAACCGCCATGATCGCCTTTTCCGTATCCTTGGCGATAGTGTCCGCGAAGGGTTGGACCTTGTCGATGGCCGCCTTGAGATCGGCGCTGCGGACCCCGAGGGTGCGGGCGATCTTTTTGAGTCTAGCCGGCCCGTCTAAGGCCTCGAGGCGTGGGTCGTCGCGACCCTCGTGCCAATCCATATAGAGCGCATACTCGACCTGCGAGACGTCCGGCAGCGCCGGTGCCTCCGGAACGCCGACCGAGACAACGATAACGAGACTCAAGATGCTCACGGTGCTACTCCTTCTACAACTGACTCCCAGGGGGAGCCTATAATTCTACGCCCTTGGCGTCGACCCCCACCGACCCGGTACGCCCGCCGGGCCAAAAAAATGGCCCGTCAGGCGAGAATCTGGCAACCTTGCGCCGCGTCGCTCGGCGACGCAGGTTAACGACGTGCTCATCAGACGCAACAATCGCGGCGGCCGGCCGCGCGCCCGTGGGGCGGCGCCGAGGTCCCGGGCGAGTAATTTCCGTAAAGATATCGTGAAGATGCAGCGGGAGATCTTCCGCCGCAACCGCGCCCGAATCAACGAATCGGTCTCCGGCTACACCGCCGCTTTCCGCCGCTATGAGCGTGAGTACGCCGCCGGGGTGCAGACCTATTGGCGGCGGGCCGCCTTTTCCCAGCTCGACCGGATCATCGCCCGATCCCATCTGGTCTATGTCGGTGACTATCACACGCTGCCTCAGGCCCAGCGGGGCTTCCTCAGACTCCTACGGCGCATTCCAGAGGAACGTTCGGTCACCCTGGCCCTGGAGTTCATCCAAGGCCGGCACCAGGAGACCCTCGACGCCTATCTCGCCGGTGAGCTGAGCGACAGCGCATTTCTGGAGGTCATCGACCACCACAGCCATTGGATTTTCGGCGGCTGGGAGAGCTTCCGGGC
>JAUUZB010000205.1 GCA_030590185.1 Deltaproteobacteria bacterium | reverse complement strand
CGGTCGTTGATGTGCCAGCCCACGAGGGCGAGGAACCTGGGCTGGTCAAAGATCCACCAGCGAGAGGTTGGCTCCCAGAAGATGGCAAAGCCGAGACGCTCGTTGGTGGTGTTGGCGCCGAAGGCACGGCGCCAGGAGTGGTAGGCGCCGATCCGGATGGTTTCGCCATTGGGGCGGGCAAAGGCCTCGAGCAGCACCAGGGTGCGGTTGATGAACACCCAATCGGTGCGCTGGACCAGCAGGCTGTACCAGTTTTCGAACAGGTAGGGCTCGGGCCGGTCAAAGGCATAGAAGTTGAGCTCGGAGCGGCTCAGCACGATCAGCGGTCCGACCTTGAAGCGCACCTCGGCCATCATGCGCAGATTGTGGGCCAGGGCGACCAGCGGGTTGTCGTGGTTGAGGCGAGCGCTCTCGCTCCAGTCGCCATCCGGTGTGTCGTAGGCGACCAGGCCGCCGGCGCCGTGGTAGGGGAGCAGGCCGTAGCTGAGGCGCAGGATCAGGATCTTCATCGGCACCCACTCGACGTAGGGGCCGTAGCGGCCGAAGATCGGGGTGACGTCCGCCATGATCCCGGCTTGTAGGTAGGCGCCGTCGAACAGGATGCTCTCCGGGTCCAGGTGGTAAACGTGGCGGTAGTGGGCGTCGAGGCGGGTGGCGATCGCGGTGGGGTTCCAGCCGAGGTAGAGCTGGGCGGCGAAGCCTAGGCTGCGGCGCCAGTCGGTGGTGTCGGTTTCGGTTTCGGTTTCGGTGTCGGTTTCGGTGTCGGTTTCGGTTTCGGCGTCGGTTTCGGTTTTGGCCTCGGCTTCGGTTCCGGCCCCGGTCGCCCCAGGGCCCGTGTCAGCGTGGG
Source organism: Deltaproteobacteria bacterium (assembly GCA_030590185.1). The sequence continues at coordinate 6,015 of JAUUZB010000205.1, read as the reverse complement.
CGTACCCGGCGAGGGTGAGCGCGGCGGCGAAGAGAAGGGCGGGCAGGCCTGGGCCAAGGGGCGGGATGGGGAGAGGACGGGGGAGGGTGTCGCCAAGGGCTGTCGTACCCGCTTCGTCTTGGCGATTTTGCGACACCGTCCGGGGGCGACTCACGGGTGATTCTCTCGTAGACGGCGCAGGTTGTAGATCAGTGCTGCTATCAGCATGCCGAAGCCCACGGCCCAAGGCAACAGGGCCCACAGCCCGGGTAGGCCGAGGAGTTGTCCGAGGTTGAAGCTGAAGGGGAGGGTGGGGTCGCCGGTGCCGGACTCTCGGTGGACGATGATCGCCTGTTGCCAGGAGGCGAGGTTGCCCACGGAGAAGCGCTCCCACAGCCAGGTGATGACGTTTTCGTAGGGCGGCCGGCCTGGCGGGGGTGGGATGGCGGTCACCGAGGTGGCGATCAGCATGATCACAAAACCGACCGCGGCCCCGGCCTGGAGCCAGCGGCGGTAGTCGCGCACCAGCCCGGCGATGGTGATGGCGGCAAACGGAATGAAGACCAGGGCATAGCGGGAGCCCACCGCGGAGCCGGAATGCCAATAGACCAGACAGGCGACCAGGAGCAGCACTCCCCAGGCGATGCTGCCGCAGACCAGGCCCTCTGGCCGGGTGGTGGGCTCGCGCACGGCGCGGATGACGCCCGGGACCACGGCGGCGAGCAGGGGGCTCAGGAAAAAGAAGCCGCGGATCTGGCCGAGGGTGAGCTCGAACAGCGACCCGAGGTTGAAGCCGACGAAACCCATGAATCCCTGGTTGGCCCGCAGGGCGAACTTGGAATTGACCAGGGAGGCGTAGCCGGTGTGCAGCGGGTGTCCGTAGAGCAAGCTGTGGTGGAGGACCGGAACGAGCGCCACGCAGGCGACGCCACCGGCAAACCAACCCAACCGGCGCCAGTGGCCCCGGCACTGCCAAAGGGCGTAGGCGCCAAGGGGCAGGAGGAGCACGACGAGCAGGTACTCCGCGGCGACGGCCCCACCCGCGGCGAGACCGGCGAAGAGGAGGGTTCGGGCAGACGGCGCCTCGCCCCGCAGGCGTGGGGTTTCGAGGAGGGCGTAGGCCCCAAGGGCGGCGAGGGCCGCGATGGGGTGTGAGGTGAGCATGGTGCTGTTGGGGAACAGCGGCGTGGCCAGACAGATCGCGAGGGTCAGCCAGGCGGCGTCCGACGTGACGAGCCGGCGCCCGAGGACGTGGAACAACAGGAGCGCGAACAGGGCGAGGGCGAGGCCAGCGGTGAGGGTGGTGGTCAAATAGGCCTTTAGGATGATGCGGTTGCCCGGGTTGTCCACGGCCGCGGTCGTGAGGCAGGCCACGAGGTAGGCGGGGATGGCCAGCAGGGAGGTGGTGATCGCCTTGGCCGAGGCGACGTGGCGGCCTGCCCGCGGCCCAGCCCGCGACGGGTCGCCGGTGCGGGGTCCAGCCCGCGATGGGTCGCCGGTGCGGGGTCCGGCCCGCGATGGGTCGCCGGTGCGGGGTCCAGCCCACGACAGGTCGCCGGTCGATTTGCGATAGTCGTCGAGATAGACGGTACCGTCGTCGACGATCGCGACGGTGGTGGCGTAGAAGGCGTTTTGGTTCCAGCCGCCGCCCTGGAAGAAATAGGCGCAGCAGAAAAAGACCGTACCGGCGAGCAGGAGCTCCACGCGGTGGGCGCGCAGCCAGCCGCGGATTTGGTCGCGGGCCGCTCCCGCAGAACGCCGCCCGAGGCTCGTGAATATATTCATAATACTGAGCTCAGGGTGCCGCCGCGGGTGACGTGCAGGATTATTTGGGGAGATCTGCGGAGCGAGACGCGAAGCGGCTCGCGTAGCGCGGAGGGAGACGCGAAGCGGCTCCCGTAGCGCGGAGGGAGACGCCGCAGGCGGCTCCCGGAGCCCGGAGGAGACGCCGCAGGCGGCTCCGAAGGGCCCATCAATAAAGGGGGAGAAGTCAGCACCGTTGAAGCCCCCTGTTCCCGTGGCCCAAACCAGCTCCCCTCGGGCGGTCCTACTTCGCGGCGGAGGCGGTCAGCATGGTGAGCAGACCATCGACCCGCTCGTGGATCGCATCGAGCAAGCTCATGAAATGGGTGAGCGCGGCGTCGGCGTCACGGTCGACGATGGCCGTGATGATCTTGCCCCACAACTCGATGTAGTCCGGCATGATCAACCACATCTGGGGCTGAGCGCTGAACAGGGCGCGGGCCACGCGGTCGATGCTGTTGAACACCCACAGGTAGGTCAGGCTGCGGCTCGCCTCCACGATCGCCCGGTAGAGCTGCAGCTCCACCTCAGCGGTGGCGCGGGTGTCGTTTTGTTCGTGGGCGGCGATCAGCTCTTGGCCGAGGTTCTCGAGGGTCGCGAACTGCTCCTCCGTGCCGTGCTTCACCGCGAGGGGCACGATGACCGGGACCAGGACGCGGCGGACGTGCATTAGGTTTGTGATGATCTCGAGCTTCTCGAGCGGCTCGGCGTCGGCGAAATAATGGGGCAGCAGGATGATCTCGCCGTGGGCGCGAAAATCCAAGACCCGAACGCCGTCCCCCTGCCGGGCGCGGACCAGCCCCTGAACCTCGAGGGCGCGCAGGGCCTCCCGCAGGCTCGTGCGATTGGTGCCGAGCTGTTTGGCGAGCTCCCGCTCCGGGGGTAGGCGCTCGCCCGGCTTGATGTCGCCGCGCATGATGCGGCTGCGCAGCTCGCTGATGATCCCGTCCGGGACGCTCTCCTTGGCCGATATGTCGTTCATGGTGTGTGGGCTCTGACGGTGGTGCAGGGGCTACCGGCCGGCCAGCTCCTTGAAGAGGCTGAGGCCGTCCTTGATGAAGTCTGGGATGAGCTCCGGCTTGACACGCTGCTGGGCGCGAAAAAAGACAAAGAGGTTGCCGCTCGCCTCGGCGGTGACGCCGGCGTGGCCCTCGAACCACTCTAGGATGGAAGGCCCGAAGAGTTGTTGAATGGCAGCTTCGTCGGAGCCGCGCAGCAAAAAGCGACGCGAGAACTCGGGGTGCGAGTCGAAGTCGATGTCCTGGTAGCCGAAGACGCTACCGATCTTTGCGAAGATGTTCTCGGGGCTGCAGGTGAAGTCGGGCAGGTTGATGTGACCGGATTCGACGGAGAGGATCGTTTGGTTCCAGGTTTGGCTGCTCTTGCCGCCGCCGGTGGTGTAGCGGTAGTCGAAGAGGCTCAGCTGCAAGCCTTGAAACTCACCGAACAGGTGGTTCTTGGCCCGTTGGCCGTGTCCCTTGCTGAACAGGGGCAGGTGGTCGTGCTTGGCGGCCAATTCCTTGGAGGTCTCCGGCTGAAACTGGAGGCCGAGCTGCCCGGCGGTTACGCCGAGCGCCTCGGTGCGTTTCTTCTCCATGCGGATTGCGACGAAGATGACCACGGCGACGATCAGCACGGGGGCAGCGATGGCAACGGCGATGATGGCGGTTTCCATGGGCGTGGGTCCTGTGCTCAGGCTCTGTCGTGGAGGGCCCGCTGCGGCCCTGGCTGCGGCTCACTCGGCCACCGTTCCCCGCACGGGACGATCGACGAGCTCAACCGGGGATTTTGGTAGCAGAGAATTGGCTTGTTTCCTATGCGCTGAAGGGGACCGCGTGGCGACGTTGGCCGATACGGGAGAACGACGCAAATGATGGATTCGCCGGAAACGACTGTCTCGCAGGAATCGATGGCGCCGCTGTTCTCGTGATTTTTCCTATGGGTCGATTTTTGCCAGGATCGTGTCGAGGTGCTCATAGGAGTGAAAGAGGATCTCGAGTCTACCCTTGCCGTTGCGGTGATGGAGGTGGACCTTGGTTTGCAGGGCACGCATCAGCCTCTCTTCTAGGTCGATGTCCCCGGCGCTCCTCGGCTCAGTCTTGGCGGCGCCTTTCTTTCCGGAGCGGTTGAGCATCCGGGCCTTGGCTTCCGTGTCTCGAACCGAGGCACCTCGCTTGATCACGTCATCGGCGAGCTTGAGCATGTCCTGCTCGTTCTTGAGGGTCATCAGGGCCCGGGCGTGGCCGGCGGTGAGTTTGCCCTTGGCGAGGTGGTCGAGCAACGTCTCGGGGAGCTTGAGCAGGCGCATGCTGTTGGACACGGCGGCGCGGCTGCGGCCGATGGCCTGGCCCACCTGTTCCTGGGTGAGGCCGTGCTCACGGATCAGACGGGAGAAGGCCTCGGCCTCCTCGAGGGCGTCGAGGTCTTCGCGCTGGATGTTCTCGACCAAGGCGACCTGCAGCGCTTCCTGGTCCGTGTAGTCCTTGATTAGGACTGGGATCTCTTGGAGGCCCGCTCGGCTGGTGGCCCGCCAGCGGCGCTCACCGGTGATGATCTCGTAGTGGTTTTCCTGCTTGCGTACGATGATCGGCTGCAGAACGCCCTGCTCGCGGATCGATGCGGCGAGCTCGTCTAGCCTGTCCGGATCGAAGTGCTTGCGCGGCTGTCGCGGATTGGGACGCACCTTCTCGATCGGCAGCTTGCGAACGTCGCCCGAGGAGGGTGCCGATGGGATGAGCGCCGCGAGGCCGCGGCCGAGAGCTTTTCGGGAGCCGGTTTCTGGAGTCGCCATGGGCGGCTTTTAGCCCAGGGCGGGCCTGGTCAGCAAGGGCCGAAACGAGCGGGGTGCGGTGGGGTCAGGTCGCCACGACCGCGGGACCCGATTGGCCGCGATCCTTGATGGAAGGAAGAGGTGCGGCCGGGTCAGGCCGCCACGACCGTGGGACCCGATTGGCCGGCGCGATCCTTGATGGAAGTAAGAGGTGCGGCCGGGTCAGGCCGCCACGACCGTGGGACCATCAACGAATTCCTGGGCGAGCTGGAGGTAGCTCTGGCAGCCCCGGGAGGTAATATCGTAGAGGATGATCGGCTTGCCAAAGCTCGGGGCTTCGGACAGGCGAACGTTGCGCGGGATCACGGCCTTGAAGACTCGCCCATCGAAGTTCTGCCGCACATCCTGTTCCACCTGGCGGGCGAGGTTGTTGCGGCGATCGAACATGGTGAGGAGCACGCCTTCGATGTCGAGGTTGGGATTGGCGTCGTTGCGGACCAGGCCGATGGTGCTGAGGAGCTGGGTGAGGCCCTCGAGGGCGTAATACTCGCACTGCATCGGGATCAAGACCGAGTCGGCGGCGACCAGCGCGTTGAGGGTGAGCAAGCCCAAGGAGGGCGGGCAGTCGATCAGGATCAAGGTATAGTCATCCCTGACAGTTTCGAGGGCATCTCGGAAACGGGTGAGGCGGTCGGGGTATTCTGCCAGCACCAGATCAGCGCCGTAGAGGTCGGGTCCGGCGGCCACTAGATCGAGGGAGTCCATTTCCGTTGGGAATCGCAGCTCATTGAGACCGCGGGACCCGTCGAGGGCGGCGTAGACGCTGCGGTCGATTGGCTGGGGCCCAATGCCGAGGCCACTCGATGCATTGGCTTGTGGGTCGAGGTCAATCAACAGGGTGTGGTGCTCCGCCGCAGCGAGGGAGGCCGCGAGATTGACCGCCGTGGTTGTTTTCCCCACGCCGCCTTTTTGGTTTGCGATGGCTACGACGCGTGACATGAGGGCCTCCGGACTGCGGATGAGGATAGGTTAGGCATCGAAAGTAGATCGGGCCTCTGACACTCCTGCGATTGACCGTCGAGGCCGCCAAGGCCGCCAAGGCCGTCAAGGCCGTCAAGGCCGTCAAGGCCGTCAAGACCGTCAAGGCCGCCAAAGCCGCCAAAGCCGCCACCGCGGCTCGTATTCTCACACCATTCCATCTCAATAGGCCAGCGAATAGGTCCGCGTCGTGAACCTTTTGCGACACCCTCCTCAGACGTTGGGCCTGGTCCAAACCTGAAGGAGATGAACCTTCTCCCCCAGGCGATATTCGTGGCTCTCCGCAGCCCCCGGCATGGGCGGCGGGCTGCGCATCGCAATGAGCTGTCCCTCGGGCGCCACCCATTCTAGACAGCGCTCTAGATCCTCTGGCCTCGACAGGGTCGCCCGGGTCACGACATTCGAGAACCGCTCGCTCGGCGCAT
>JAUUZB010000408.1 GCA_030590185.1 Deltaproteobacteria bacterium | reverse complement strand
CTCGAGCTTGTCGAGCGGCTTGGTGATGTAGTCGTCACAACCGGCTTGGAATGCCTTCTCGACCATTTCCGGCTCACCCTTGGTGGTGACCATGACCACCGGGATGTGAGATGTCTCGGGATCAGCCTTGAGCTGACGGCAGGTCTCGATGCCGTCGAGAACGGGCATCATGACGTCGAGCAGGATGAGATCGGGAGGCGCACGTTTCACCTCATCGAGGGCCTTGGAGCCGTCCTTGGCCGTGCGCAACTGGAAGCCCATGCCGCGCAGCATCGTCTTCTCGAACAGCAAAACGGTTTCGGTGTCGTCGACGAGTAGGATTGTCTTGGTCACGCGAGTCCCTCCTTTTTCGATACCGAGGCAGTCATCGATTCGGCTTGGGCTCTGACCGGCTCTGCTCCCTCCAGGAACTCCGAGGCGGTGGGCGCCCCCGCTGCGGCGAGGCATTCAATCAGAGCTTGGTCAGCGAATGGTTTGGCCAGGAAATGCTGGACCAGGCCGCTCGACAGGTGCGCTTCGAGGTCGGGTGGTTGATCCACCGACACCAGCACCCGGCTCGTGCCGGCGTGCTTTTGGTGAATCTGCTCGAGCAGCCAGGAGCCGCTCTCACCGGGCAGGCGGTCGTCGGTGATGACGATGTCAACCGAACCGCCGTCGAGGAGGGCCAAGGCCTCCCGGGCGCTACCGGCGGTCAACACCACGAAATGTTGAGCGAGCCACCTGGCATAGTGCTTGAGCAACGGCGGATAGGCGTCGACCAGCAGTATTTTGGCGATTCCGGTCAAACTCAATCCCCCCCCCCGGGATCCGCCCGGTCAGAACTGACGATGGGTACATGATATTTGTAAACGAGCGCGCCGAAGCGCGGTATCGGCTGTACTCCCCATTTTTGGGGGGGGATTTTACCTAGCTGCCTCGAGATCCGCGCGCCGGGACGCCAGGGCCCTTGCCACGGCACCGACCAGGCAGATAACATCGGCCTCAGGACGGGGGGGGACGCGCCGAGTGGGGTTTGGAATCGGGGCTCCGGCAATCGGAATGGCCAACCACGAGACTCTTCCCGACGACGGCGGCGGCGGCGCTGCCAAGCAGGTCCGCGCGCCCAACGAGAGCATCCTGCTGGTCATCGCGTGGGACGGTACGATTCGGGTCGCCAACGAGGCGGCCCACGAGACCCTGGGATACTCTCCGCCGCTCCTGGTCGGCCGCACGATCGAGTCACTCCTGGCTGAGCCCAGCGATCGCCTGCGCGAGCGCATCTTCGCCACGGGCGAAAGGCGCGGCTTGAGGCTGGCGATGCGCAGCGAGGAGCAGAGTCGAGTCGCGCTGGTCATCAATCGCACTACGATGCTCGATGCCCAGGGGAACCCGGAGGCGATCATCCTGACCGGGGGCGAGGAGAGCGTCCAAGAGCCGGACGGAGAGGACCCCGAGGGCGAGAACACCCGCCTCCGGGCACAGCTAGAAACCGCCATCGACGGCATTCTCGTGTTGAGCGATCAGCGCGAGGTGATTTTGGCCAACAGCAGATTCGGAGAGATGTGGGGCCTACCCGAGGAGTTGCTCACGGCCACCGACGGTGACGACGTGCTCCTCGCGGCTGTGGAGCGCCTCGAGGATCCGGGGGCCTTCCTCACCCGGGCCGCGCAACTGCACACCCATCGCACCGCGGTTGGCCGCGACGAGATCGAGCTCGAGGATGGGCGGACCTTTGATTGGCGATCGCTGCCGCTGGTGGATCGCGACGACCATTACCACGGCCGGATCTGGTACTTCCGTGACGTCACCGAATTCAAACAGACCGTGGAGGCGCTCAAACAACGCCGGCGGGAAGTGGAGAAGCTCTCCATCGAGTTGACCCACATCGAAGAGCGCCAGCGCCGGGAGATATCCGAAGCGCTCCACGACTGCGTCAGCCAGAATCTGGTGGCGGCCAAGATCAAGGCCGGAATGCTCCAAAACACGGCGCTTCCTGAAGACGCCAAGCCGATGGTCGCCGAAATCCTGGCCATGCTCGATAGCGTGGTCCGGGATGTGGCGGCCCTGACCTTCGAGCTCTATCCTCCGTTGCTCTACGAGGCCGGGCTGATAGCCGCGCTCGATTGGCTGTTGTGCCAGTACGCGAAACGGCACGGGCTCAAGTGCATCCTGCGGGAGAGGGGCGGCGCTCCTGACCTGCCCGAGAATGCCCTGGCGCCGCTGTTCCTGAGCGTACGCGAGCTGTTGACCAACGTCGTCAAACACGCCGGGGCGAGCCAGGTCGTGGTTTCTCTGGGGGTGAGCGAGGAGATCCTGACCATCAGCGTCGAGGACGACGGCGTGGGCGACGCACATACGATTTCCCCGAACGGCGCCGGCGAGGCCGGGGGGTTCGGGGTGTTCGCCATCCGTCAGCGCCTCCGGCATCTCGGTGGTTTCCTCGAGACCGGCCCTGCGCCAGGGGGCGGCCACCGGGCAGTCTTGACCGTCTCGTTGGAATCGAGCGGAGAGGAGGCCGCAGAGGATGCGGAGGGAACGAAGAGGAAGGCTGGGGGGGAGATGGCAGAGCCCGCCAATGCTGCCTTGGTGCACGAGATGAACGAAGTGCTCACCGTCGTGCTGGCGCTCGGCTCGTTGCTGGAAAACCAACTGCCGGCCGATGGGCCCACCCGCCGGGACGCGCGCGGCATCATCTCAGCGGCGCAGAAAGCCTGCGACATTGTCCGCCACATCAGGGGCACCGTCGACGAGGGGCAGGTCGCCGCCCCGACCGCCCGCTCAGGGCAAAAGGCAGGGAAAGGGGAGGTTTCGCCCCGCGGCCCCATTCTGATCGTCGATGATGACCCGTCCATCCTCCAGGTCGGACGCCGGGTTCTGGAGAGCCTCGGCTACGACGTCCTGCTAGCCGAGGGCGGCGCCGCGGGTCTGGAGTTGTTCGCGCAACATCACAACGAGATATCCCTCGTCATCCTCGACATGGTGATGCCCGAAATCGACGGGCCGGCCTGCTTTCGCCGCATGCGGGAGATCGCGGCGGAGATACCGATCTTGCTTTGCACCGGCGCCGACCGCAAGGCCGACATCGAGAGCCTCCAGCGAGACGGCGCCGCCGGCTGGCTCCGCAAGCCGTTCTTGCCTGGGGAGATGGCCGGGGCGATCTCCGCCGCCACCGCGGCCCGATCGGCCGAGCACCAGCCAAACCAGCTCCCGGAGGGCACCTCTTCATGACGATTCGTGCCATTCTCGTCGATGACCACCCGGTGGTACGCAACGGTTTTCGCGCCCTGCTAGAGCAGGAACCCGACATTCGGGTGATCGGCGAGGCCGAGAATGGGCGTGACGCTCTAGCGGTGGTACGTGAGCTTCGGCCGGATGTGGTCATCATGGACGTCGCCATGCCCGGGCTCAATGGCATCGAAGCGGCCCGGCAGATCCTACGGGAGTTCTCGAAAACCAGAATCCTCGGTCTCTCGATGCACCCCAGCCGCAAGGTGGTGGCCGGCATGCTTCGCGCCGGAGCCAGCGGCTACGTGCTCAAGACCTGCGCCCTGGAGGAGCTCGTCCAGGCAGTGCGGGCGGTGAGCTCGGGCAAGACCTATCTCTCGCCCGAGGTCGCAGGTGGCGTCGTCGACGATTATTGTCGCCAGCTCGAGGCTGAATCGCCTCTTCCGACCATCTCGCCCCGCGAGCGCGAAGTGTTGCAGCTCGTGGCCGAAGGCAAGCAGTCCAAGGAGATCGCCAAGACCCTGAACATCAGCGTCAAGACCGTCGAATCCCACCGCAACAACATCATGGCAAAGCTCGACATCCACTCGGTGGCCGAGCTGACAAAATACGCCATCCAAGAAGGCTTGACCGGGATCACCTGATTCCTCCCATGGGGTGAGATGACGCTCGAACCGTACATCCAAGCACTCGAGGCCGGTGAGGATTTCTTGCTCGAGCGGCTCTTCTGCCACGTCAATGAGGCGGGCTTCACCCGCCACACCAGCACCAAGGAAGATGATTGGCGCATGGCCCTGCGGGAGCCCGGCCGCGCGCTCGTCACCTATCTGAGGACAAACGACCGGCCCGACCCCATCCACGTCGACGACGATCTCGCCGCCAGCGCTGCCGCTGCCTTTGGTATCCGAGAGGCCAAGCTGCACCGGCAACGCGGCGTCAACTTCGAGATGTTCCTCGGGTTGACCAAGCTGGTCAGGCAGGCCTTCGTCGACCTGCTCTATGAGACGGAGCTGGATCGTGGCCAGACCCGGCTCGCCCTGGCGATCACCCATCGCTTCTTCGATAAATTCGAGCTCGGGTTTTGCAAGGAATGGGGCACGCTGGAGAGGTCTCAAATGCTGGAGGAACAGCAGGCCGCCAACCGCCTCTTGGTCAACGAGAAGAACCGCTACGCGACGATCTTCCGGAGCATGGCCGAGCCGGTGTACGTGGTGGACGAGGAGTTCACCATCATCGAGCACAACGAGGCGTTGGTCCGGTTCCTCGGCTCGCCGGATACCGACCTGCGCGGAAAGAAGTGCCACCACGAAATCGCGAACGCCGCGTGCCCACAATGCCCGCTCCGGTCGGCCATGTCCCGGGGCGACTCCTTCTCCGGCCAGGAGGCCACCATCACGGTGGCGGGCGAGAGCCGGACGGTCCTGTTTTCCGGATCGTCTCTGCACGACATGAACCGCAAAAACGTCGGCGGATTGGTGGTTCTCCAGGACATCACCGTGCGCCGCCGGATCGAAAGAACGGCACTCCAGTCGCAGCGCCTGAGGGCTGTCGACACTCTCGCCGGTGGCGTGGCGCACGAGATGAACAACGTTCTCGCCGTGGTGCTCGGGCTGAGCGGTGTTCTTGCCCATGAAACCGCTCCCGACGATCCGAAGCTCGATGACCTCGAGCGGATCATCTCGGCCGCGCGTCGGGGAAGAGTGTTGGTGGACAACCTCCTGCGGTTTTCGCGCCAGCGTACCCCCGAGCGAACGACGGCCTCGATGGCGGATATGGTTCGCGATGTCGGCAAGGTCCTGCGTCACGCCGTCAGCGAGCCAGTCACCGTCGAGCTCGAGTTGGAGGCGGACCTACCACCGGTGGAGTGCGACCCAGCCGCGCTGTCACAGGCGCTGCTGAACATCTGTCTCAATGCCTCGGAGGCGATCAACGGCCAGGGGACGATAATAATTGCGGTCAGTTGCGCCGACG
>JAUUZB010000965.1 GCA_030590185.1 Deltaproteobacteria bacterium | reverse complement strand
GGTCGGGGGCTGGTTGTACGGGGACATTCCCATCGACGCCTTTCCGGACATCTCCTCTCCGCAGGTGCAGGTGATCGTCAAGGCGCCGGGCATGGGCCCGGTGGAGGTTGAGCAACGCATCACCCACCCGATCGAGGTCGAGGTGCGCGGCATTCCGCACCAAACCGTGCTGCGCTCGGTGACCAAGTACGCCCTGTCGGTGATCACCATCGACTTCGACGACGACACCGACATCTATTGGGCCCGCCAGCAGGTGGATGAGCGCATCGGCGGCGTGCTCTCCGGCCTGCCCGGGGGAGTCGAGGGCGGACTGGCGCCGATCACCATGCCGCTCTCCGACGTCTACATGTTCCTGGTGGAGGGCGACGGCTACGACGCCCGGCAGCTGCGCGGCATCCTCGATTGGTTGATCCGGCCCCGACTGCTCTCGGTCTCTGGCGTGGCCGACGTCAATGCCCTCGGTGGTGAGGTGCGCAGCTTTGACGTCATTCCCAACCCGGGCCTCTTGCTCTCCTACGATCTCACGGTCGCCGATCTCGAGCGGGCGATCGCGGCGAACAATCGCAACGCCGGCGGCGATCGTTTTGTGCGCCACGACGAGGTCCTCCTGGTGCGGACCACCGGACAGCTCGAGACCCTCGAGGACCTGCGCAACGTCACGGTCGCTACCCGCGACGGCGTGCCGATCCACATCTCCAACCTCGCGGAGGTCAGGGAGGGCGCCCTGACCCGTTACGGCGGTGTCACCCGCCACGGCAAGGGCGAGGGGGTGCAGGGGCTGGTGCTCAATCGCCGGGGGGCCAACAGCCGTCACACGGTGGACGGGGTCAAGGCGGCGCTCGCAGAGATCGGCGCGTCCCTCCCCGAGGGCGTGAGGATCGTCCCGTTCTACGATCGCACCGATCTGGTCGAGCGGGCGGTGAGCACGGTGGAGGGAGCGCTCCTGCAGGCGGTGGTGCTGGTCTTGATCGTGCTGGTGCTGTTCCTCGGCAACCTGCGCAGCGCCCTGACGGTTGGCACGATCCTACCGCTCACCGTGCTCGGCGTGTTTATCCCCATGTACGCCCTGGGGATGACCAGCAACCTAATGTCCCTCGGGGGACTCGCCATCGCCATCGGTCTGTTGGTCGACTCGGCGGTGGTGATGGTGGAGAACATTCACAGCGGCCTGGCGCGCGCCGAGCCGGGCACCACGAAGCTCGATGTGGTGCGCGGTGCCGCCAAGGAGGTCGCGCCGCCGATGGTGGCGGCGGTGTTGATCGTGGTGGTGACCCTGCTGCCGATCGCGACCCTCACCGGCCTGGAGGGCAAGCTCTTTGCACCGCTCGCCATCACCGTGGCCCTCGCCCTCGGGGTGTCGTTGGTGCTCTCCTTGACCGTCATCCCGGTGATCGCCAGCCTGTTGATGAAAGGCGGTTCCGGCAAGCCGGACCGGTTGCTCGAGCTGCTGCTGCGGCCCTACCGCCCGACCCTCGCCTGGGCGTCTCGTCACCGGGGCCTCTCCCTGGCTGGCGGCCTCCTCCTGTTGGTGATCACCGCCGTGGCATTCCCGTTTATCGGTCAGGAGTTCATCCCGACGTTGAATGAGGGGACGACGGTGGTGCAAACGGAGAAGCTGCCGACCATTTCCCTGGAGCGCTCCCTGGCCATCGACAACGAGGTGCAGAAGGCTTTGATGTCCTTGCCGGAGGTCACCGGCGCGATCACCCGGGTCGGGTCGGATGAGCTGCGCCTCGATCCCATGGGGCTCAATGAATCCGACGTCTTCCTGATCACCAAACCCCGCGACGAGTGGACGGTGCAGGATCCGGAGGCGCTCTTGGAGAAGATGCGCGAGCGCCTCGATCAATTTCCGGGACTCGCCTACGGCTTCACCCAGCCGATCGACATGCGCGTCTCCGAGATGCTCACCGGGGTGCGCGCCGCGGTGGCGATCAAACTGCGCGGCGGCGATCTCGCGCTGCTCGAAAAGAAGGCGCAGGAGATCGAAACCGTGGTGCGCCGAACCCCGGGGGCGGTCGACGTCATGCGGGCGCCCCTCGGCGGCCAGACCTATTTGAACGTCGCCATGGACCACGCCGCCATGAGCCGGGTCGGGGTCTCCGGCGACGAGATCAACGACCTGGTCGCCACGGCGGTCGGCGGGCGTGTGGTCACCGAGGTGATCGACGGCATCCGCCGGATTCCGGTTCAGGTGCGCTACCCAGCCCAGGCGCGCAGCTCAGCGGCGGCCATTGCCGACCTCTTGGTCGAGACCAGCACCGGCGCCAGCCACCGGCTCGGTGAGCTGACCCGCATCAGCGAGGAGGACGGTCCGGTACAGATTCAGCGGGAGGGCGGCGAACGTCAGGTGGTGATCCAGGTCAACGTCACCGGCCGCGACGTGGTCAGTTTTGTGGACGACTTGCGCGGCAGGATCGCCGCCCGGGTGAAGCTCCCGCCCGGCTACTACGTCACCTTTGGCGGGCAGTTCGAGAACCAACAGCGCGCCTCCGCCCACCTGGCGGTGGTGATCCCGGTGGCCCTCGGCCTCATCCTGCTGCTGCTCTTCCTCACCTTCCATTCCCTGCGCCAGGCGTTGCTCATCCTGTTCAACGTTCCCTTGGCCCTGGTGGGTGGCGTGCTGGTTTTGCTCGCCAGCGGCCTGTAGTTGTCGGTGCCGGCGTCGGTCGGGTTCATCGCGCTGCTCGGCATCGCCATTCAAAACGGCGTCGTGCTGGTCACCTACTTCAACCAGTTGCGTGCCCGGGGCATGTCGGTCGCCGAGGCGGTGCGCGAGGGGTCCGAGAGGCGGCTGCGGCCGGTGATGATGACCGCCCTGCTGACCATCCTCGGGTTGGTGCCGCTGTTGTTGGCGACTGGCCCGGGATCTGAGATCCAACGGCCCTTGGCGTTGGTGATCACCGGCGGTGTGTTTACCTCCACCGCCCTGACCTTGGTGTTGCTGCCGACCCTCTACGGTTGGTTGGAGGGGCGCGTCGAGAGCTGAGCGCCGCGCCCATCACGTAGCGCTCAACAGGCCGTACTCAACAGGCGCGGCCCAGTGCTCAGCGCAAGGCCTTGAGCGCCTTCTTGGCTTCGCGC
>JAUUZB010000759.1 GCA_030590185.1 Deltaproteobacteria bacterium | reverse complement strand
TGGGACGGTGGGTTGATGGCCGTTCAGTTGGTGGAGCGATGGCGCAATGGATTGGCCGCGGATCTCCTGGCCGACCTGCTCGGCAAGGTGGTGCCGGCGCGCCTGCTCGAGCGGGAGCGGGCCCAGCGCCACTGGAACGCCCTGGCGACCAGCCTACCCTATCAGGTCGGCCGATTGTTGCTCGAAGTAGAGGCGAAGGTTGGCGAAGGTGATCCAGACCAGCGCGCCGAGGGCGCAGCCCGGCGTTGGCACGGCGCCAAGGGACGTCAGGTCCCGGACGTTGGCCAACGGGTGAGCTCGGCGCTGCTCGGGGCGCCGCCACCGTTGACCGAGTTGATCACCGCCGAGACCCTCGGCCAGTGCGTGCTCGATGCCTGGGATCCGGACGGCCGCCGACTCAGCGCCCTCGAGCGCGTCGACCGACACGTCTGGACGCCGCACTCCCTCGGCGCCCTCAAGGAAGCCAACTACCGCGATCAACCGCCCGAGGTGCAGCGGGATCTACGCTTCTGTGAGCGCCGCAGCCACGAGCGGGTGATCTGCCGCAACACCCGCGCCTTTGCCGCGACCTCCAGCGAAATCGCCGAACAGCTACATAGCCACTATAATGTCCCGGTCGAGCGCATCTTCTACTTCCCGCCCTGCGTCGATCGGCGGCGCTTTCGCGCCTACGCCGACCACGAGCTCGACGGCACCTACTCCTACCTCGCCGAGCAGAGCGCCGTGCCGGCGGCATTCCTGCGTCGCGGCCGGATCGTGTTCGAGGCCAGCCGGATGGACCGCACCAAGCGCAAGGACCTGCTGCTCGACGCCTTTGCCCGCGCCGCCCGTGAGATCCCGGACGCCTACCTGTTCATCGGCGGTGGCCCGGACAACGATCTCTACCGCAGCCTGGTCCGCCAACGCGACGCGAATCCCGTACTCGCCGAGCGGGCCTTCTTTCTACTGGGTCGCATCCCGAACGAGGCGCTGTTCGGCCTGTTCTCCTGCGCCGCGGTCTATTGCACGCCGTCGGAGATGGAGGGCTTCGGCATGTCCCTCGCGCAGGCCGCCGCCGCTGGCACCGCGGCCATCGCTTCGGACCGGGTGCCCTTCGCGCTTCAATACGCCCCACAGGCTGTCGAGGTGGTCCCGGCCGGTGACACCGCGGGCTTTGCCGACGCCCTGCGCACGCTCCTCGAGGATCCTATCGAGCGCCAACGCCGGGGTCAGCTCATGGCCAAGGCCGCCGAGGGGTTGGAGTGGAGGAGCGTCACCGAGTCCTTCCTGCAGCAGCTGCGGCGCTGGGGGATGAGGATCGCAGCGGGTCAGCCGGAGGGGAGTTAGTCGGACTCAGCGAGGATGCCCGTCACCGCGTAGGTAAAGGTTGGACTGGGTTCGATGAAGGTGAGCCCGATGCCGTCCTCGGCGTGACGGGCTACCCGGGCGCGGCTGCGCACGGTCTCATCTCCCCAAACGAAGGTGAACTCGACCTTGGAGTCGCTGGGGGGGCGCGCGATCGTTTGAACGAAGACGCCGGTCGCGCTCCAATCACGAGTGACGCCCAGGGGTACCGACTGTGTCGTCGGGATCCGACCGCCGTCTCTACTGGTGACGTCACCGATGAACAGGGTGGCGGTGTTGCGGGGCGCGCGCTCGACCATGAATCTCTACGATACCGCGGTTGAGGGGCTCCTAACAACGCACGGACTCTTCGCCACGCGAGCAATGACCAAGAACCTTCAAGGATTGGAACGGGAAACGAGAGGGATCAACGTTGGGGCTAAGATCCACCCTGCACCTCCCGCGACAGCTGCATCAGCAGCTTGAACAACGCCTCGACCTGCTCACCCGAAACCCCGAGTTGCTCCGCCAGGGCACGCCGGTCCGCGAGTAGAGCCCGCTCCCGGGCCGGATCCCGGATGGCGCGACCCTGCTCTTGCTTGGCGCTGCCCGCCCGGCGGGCGAGCTGGAGTCGGCGGGCCACCAGCTCAATCAGCTCCCGGTCGATCAGATCGATCAGCTCCCGGGTGGAGCGCAGGGTCGGGTCCTCGGCCGGCGCGAGGCTGGGGATCGTCAGGCCCTGGGGTCCTGGGCTCGCCCCGTCCACCTGCGCGGCATCGAGGGTCGCGTCGATGGCCGCGAGGGAGGCTAAGAAACTCTGGCGTGCTTCGGCCGCGTACGGGTTGTGGAGTTGCAGCACGCCGAACAGGTGACCGGCATCCGATCGAACCGTGTCGAGCACCCGCGCGATGGCGCGAAAGGAGGCCGGGGTGAAACGCTCGCTGCCGTCGACGCCCGCATCGAGGAGGCCCTTGGCGATGAAGAAGGTCAGGGCGTGGGTGGTCGCCATGCGTCGATCGTGGTCGACGGCATCTTCGATGAGGACGTCGCAACCGAGACGACGGTAGATGGCGGCCACCTGGTCGGCCGCCGCCGGGTGCGCCGGGCTCGGGCAGATGACCACCTCTAGGGGAGCCCCACCGAGGCGGAGGCTTGCCGGCCCGAACAACGGGTGGGTCGCCACCCAAGGGAGATCGTCACCGAGCACCTGCTCCATCGCCTCCCGGACGTTGACCTTGACGCTGCCGACGTCGGCCACCACCTGACCAGCACCGAGGTGGGGTCGCAGCTCGGCGAGCGCTGAACGGGTAGCGCCAATCGGTACCGCCACGAAGATGACGCCCGCCTCCGCTGCCAACTCGCTGACCGAGGCGGCGCGGATCTGCTCCGGCACCGTTGCCACCGGATCAAACGCCGTGACCCCGTAACCGTGGGCGGTCAGCAACTCAGCCAGGGCCCGGCCGAATCGGCCATAGCCGAGCAGACCGATGATCGATTGTCCCTCAGCCATCACGGCTCCTCACCTGCTATCGGGGCCGCGCGCTCAAACGTTGGTGGGCCTCGCGCAACGACTCTTCGGTCTGCTCCCAGCCAACACAGGCGTCGGTGACCGATTGACCAACCACTAGCTCGCCACCGAGTTTTTGCTTGCCAGCCACCAGGTTGCTCTCGAGCATGAACCCGAGCAGCGCCTCCTCCCCGGATACCGCGAGATCGATCAGCTTGGTCAACACCTCGGGCTGGCGGCGATGGTCCTTGCCACTGTTGTCGTGACTGCAGTCCACCAGGATGGGGCGGGCCGTGTCGAGGTGCTCGGTGGTCGCCTTGGCGAAGAGGATGTGTGGCTTGCTGAAATTTGGACGGGGACCGCCGCGCAGCACGAGATGCACGTCATGGTTCCCGCGGGTTCGCACCACCGAGAGGTTGCCGTTCTCCGCGACCCCGAGAAAGGAGTGGGGCTCGCGTGCCGCGGCCATGGCGTTGACCGCGATCTCCAGGCTGCCGTCGGTGGCATTCTTGAAGCCGACCGGCATCGACAGACCGCTGGCCATCTCCCGGTGGGGCTGGCTCTCGGTGGTGCGCGCCCCCACGGCGGCCCAGGCGATCAGGTCGGCGATGTACTGCGGCACGATCGGGTCGAGGAACTCGGTGGCGCAGGGGAGGCCCAGGGAGTTGATGCCGATCAACAGCTCCCGGGCGAGGCGCAGGCCGCGGTCGATATCGCAGGAGCCGTCGAGGGCTGGATCGTTGATCAACCCCTTCCAGCCCACCGTGGTGCGGGGCTTCTCGAAGTAGGCCCGCATCACGATGACCATGGT
>JAUUZB010000550.1 GCA_030590185.1 Deltaproteobacteria bacterium | reverse complement strand
GAGGGGAGCGGTTGGTCAAAGGTGAGCCGGCCCTGGCGATAGTCCATCCGGTAATCGACATCCCGCTCCTGTTCGATCTCCATCAGGCGCGCCCCGGAGAGGGCGTCGCGGATCACCAAGCGCACCTGCTCGGTGCCCTCGTGGAGATGCCGGTCCCGCAAGAAATAGAGCGAACCGCCCGTGCCCTGCAGGATCAACTCGCGATGCCCGGTGCCGGTTTGGGATGTGGCGGCGAAGGCCTTGACCTCGGTGCGGTGACCCTCGACCCATTCCTCGTCGAGCTCGAGGTAGGCGCCGTAGAGGCTGCGCC
Organism: Deltaproteobacteria bacterium; assembly: GCA_030590185.1. The sequence goes on along the minus strand of JAUUZB010000550.1, from coordinate 4,088 downwards.
GGTAACGGAACAGATCGATACCCTGGAGCTTCGCCTTGAAGTTACCCGCGGTGAGCTTTGAGTCGTCGGCCTCGATGCGCACGTAGAACTTGCCGAGCGCGCCGACCGCCGAGTCCCAGCTGCCGCCGCGCGAGGTCACGTCCTGCACTTCGCTGCTCTCGTCACCATAGACCGCATAGTAGCGATCCGGATCGATCAGCTGCCGAAACACGTCGTTGGTCTCGCGCTTGCCGGTGTCGACGTGGGCGGTTACCCGGATCGTCTCGAAGGGCAGATTCTCGAGAAGCACCGAGCCTTTGATCCGCCCCTTGAAGTAGGCGACGGCGCGGCCGTGCAAGTAGAGGTCGCTGCCGAGGTCGACGGTCGTCTCCTCGGTCATGCCATCGATCTTCGCACCGTAGCCAAAGGCGGTGTCAGCGTAGGCGAGCAGGAACCACTCGTACTCCGGCACGTGGTAGGTGCGCTCGAGCTTGGCCACATTGCCCCCGTCGTCTTCGCTGGTGATGGTCACCGTTTGCTCACCCGGTTCGAGGACCAGGGTCTTGACGAAGCGACCGAGCTCGTCGATGCGCACCAACTCGTCGTTGATCTTGATGACGTTCTTTCCGTCGGTGTAACCGCTGATCGTCAGCCGCTCCCCGGGAAGCTCGACCCCGTCGGCCGGCAGACGGACGATCAGGTTACTCGCCACGACCTCGGGTGCCTCCTGCAGCGGCACCGTGACCGGCTCCGTCGAGGGCATCTCGAGCGGCGGCATCGAGGGGTCGCGCAGGATCGTTGGGCCGGAGGGGTCGTGGACAACCGTTGGGCCGGAGGGCTCGTGACGAACCGTGGGCCCAGAGGGCTCGTGACGAATCGTTGGGCCTGAGGGGTCGTGACGAATCGTCGGGCCTGAGGGCTCGTGACGAACCGTCGGGCCTGAGGGGTCGTGGACCACGGCCGGTCCGCTCGCCGGCTGCCCCCCTGCCGTGGGCATCTCGCCTTCGAATCCAGAGACCGCGTCCAGGCCGTCCAGCCCGCCATCGTCCCCTTCCCCCACCGGCGACACCCCCATCACCGGTACGTCGGCACTGGCCACCGAATCCTCCGCCGCAGCAGCGTCACTAGCCGCCGCCACCTCGGGGGAGGATCCCTCGCCCGATGAGAGCAGGGCTCCGCTGGGCGGAGATCCGACCGGCGCCGTTGCCGTCGATGCCACCTCCGCACCCGCCGCCGTTGTTGGCGCGCCTGCCGCGCTCGGCGCCACCACCGCGTCGGGCGCCGCCACCGGCCCTGTCTCCGCGAGTGAGGCCGGCAGGTGACCGAAGTGCGCATCACCCGGTGCGGGAACGAAACCCGTGGGGATCTCCCCCTCCACGGCGTCCACCGGCTGTCCCTCGAAGAGCGCCACGTTGTAGATCGCGGTGCGGCCATCGGCGGTGACCACGTCAACGACGAGCACCGCGTCTGGCTTCGCCACCACGGTGCCAACGAAGGTCCCGTCCGGCTGGACCACCATGGTCTCGCCACTGATCCGCACCCGCACCTGGGGCGCCGGCTCCTCGGCGGGCGCCGCCGCCGGATCCTCGGGGGTCTCCTCGGGCGGCGGCGGTGGCGAAGGCGCTGGAGGGATGACCTTGACCGTTACCCGGCGGTTCGTTCGTTTGGCCCGCCGGCTCCCCCCGGGCATCAACGGCCGGTTCGCACCAAAGGCCCGGACGTCGATGCTTTCCGCGGGCAGCCCCTTGCCTAGGAGATGGCCCTTGATCGTCTTGGCCAGCCGCGCCGTGCGGATCTGGGCCTTCATCTTGCCACCCTCGGCGTTGTCGTGGATCTCGATCTCGATACGGGCCCCGGGGGTCGCCACAAACGCGGCGGCCGCCCGATCGAGCTCTTCGGGGGGCGTGCCCTCCACGGGGTAGGCCTTGCCGGTGAGCGAGACCTCGAAGGAGACCGACGCGCCAGCCGGTGCCTCGGGTGAAGGCACCGCCGCTGGCGGATCTGGCGTCGCGACTGCAGCGTCGCCGATATTGAGCTCGCCCAGCGCCGTGACCGAGCGGTTCCCCTGGGTGTCCTGGAACAGACAACGGAAACCATAGACGCCCTGGCGCACGATCGACTCGCCGGTGGGGCTGGTCGCCGCCCATTCGACCACCTCGGGCGGCGCCCCCACCCCGCTCAGGTCGCGCAGCACCGTGCCCGCGGGGTTGAGGATGCGAATCACCCCGGTGGCGATCTCGACCGGGGCCCGCGGCCGGAAGCGGATCGGATCGCTGAGGCGCCCGTTGGCCAAGGGCAGGTTGGCGTTCTCGACCCCGCACTCGCCGGACAACAGCGGCAGAGCCACGCGTTTACCGCCGAGGGTGAGCGTGATCGGCACCGCCTCAGGCTCCGCCGCGGACACACCGAAGGACCCCGCGATCGGCACCTCGACGGTCGGCGCTTCGCCGGCGGCGCCCTGGTCGAATGGGTACGTCCGCACCAGCCGCACCCGGCGCCCGTTTTGTTGGCGCAGATCGATGGCGAAGCGTTGGCCATCCTCGACCTCGAGGCGAGCGTCGAAGCGGGGCTCAGCCGTGGGGATCGCCTGGTTGCTGATCACCAGCAGCGGCGCGAACGCGATCGGCGGAGTGATCTGGTTCTCGGGCGGCACCACCTTGGTCCGCACCTCGATCCGTTCGTTCAGGGCCCGCGAGCGCCGGTTGATTGGCGGCATCAGCGGCCGCGTGTCCCCCTTGCCCGCCGCCTTGATCTTCTCCGCGGGCAAACCGGCGTCGCGCATGAGCTTGGCCACCGCCACCGCCTGTTTGAGGGTCTGGAGCATCAGCGCGTTGCGCTTGCCCTTGCCGCCCGAGCTGTGGATCTCCACCACCAGATCCGGGATCTCTTGGCTAGATATCTTGCCCTTCTCGATCAGCTCATTGACCAGCTCGCCGATCTTAGTCTTCAACAGCCGGGTCGGCTCGGCGCTGTCCGGCTTGAAGAGCTTACCCCGCCAGACGCGCAGCGGCGCGTCCGAGAGCTTCTCGCTCGGCACGACGTCGTAGTTGAACCGGCGCCACACGCCCTCGCCGAGATCACCCTCGGGCGTGCGCGCCACCATGCGATAGACGTACCGGCCCTGAGGCGCAAAGGGGCTATCCTCGCCGCTCAGCTCCCAGGGGATGCGGGCCGGCGGCCGCCCGTCGCCCTGCACGCGCCACACCTCCTCGCCGGCGAGGTCGAAGATCGAGATCTGCCATTGGCCAATCCTGAGCCGGGTCGGAACCTTGACGTGCCAGGTCAGCTTGCCGAGCCGGGCCAGGGTCAAGCCAACCCCGGTCTCAAAGTCCGGCGTGGTGACCTCGTCGGTGAGGACAGCGTCGACCAACGGCAGGGCTTGGGCTTCACCCGCGAGGGAGATGCCAGGCAGACTCAGGTCGGTGGAGATGGCCACGGTGGGGCGTGGCGGCAGCGGCGGGGCGCGGGGCAGGGTCACCAGGCTCGGCCGCACTTCATCGAGGGCGCAGCGCACCCCAAAATCGATCTTGGCCAACAGGCCGCGGGTCAACAGCGTCTCGCGCAGCTCGTCGGTGGTCGATTCGCTGCCCGCCGGCAGGGTGTTGGCGTCGAGCTTGATCAGGTGCCGGCCAGGCGAAACACCGGTGAAGTGGAACTTCCCCTCCACGTCGGTGTCCACGTACATTCCGGTGTCGAGGTAGACCCGAGCACCCGGGAGGCCGCGCAGCTCGTCAGGGAGGGAAAGCGATCGGGCCGGTGGGCCGGCATCACCGTTGGTACCGCCAGCCCCCGTCTCTGCCGCGGCGTCACCGTCGCCTGGGGCACCTTCGCCGCTCGGGTCGCCGCTCGGCTCGGCGGCCGGCGGGGTGCTGACCGTCAGTGGCGGCTCGCAATAGACCCGCCCCAGGATGGTCCCCTGGTCAAAAATCGGATCTTCGACCACCCGTACCGCGGCGCTGGCGTCATCGGAGATGACCGTATTTCCCATGGCGAGACGCGCCCGGTTGATCAGCTCGCCCTGCGCTCCGATCGCGATGGTCGCGTGGTACCGAATGATCGCCACGCCGCCGGCATCGAGGGTGAAGGGCTCGAACTTGAGGTGACGCGAG
>JAUUZB010000804.1 GCA_030590185.1 Deltaproteobacteria bacterium | reverse complement strand
GTGTCCTCGACGTTCTGCGCCACCTCGCCCATCACCTCGATGGTGGCACGAACCGCGTTCTCGCCCTCCTCGGCGGTGCGGATCCCGTCCTTGGAGATCTCCTCGGAGCTCTTGGCGTTTTGAGCCACCTCCTGAATGCTGGAGGAGAGCTCGACGATCGAGGCGGAGGCCTCCTCCACCCGCTCCACCTGGGTGTTGATGCCGGCGCTGGTCTGTTCGCTGGCCGCGAGGATCTCGTTGGCGGAGTTGCCGACCAGCTCGGATGAAGTCTGTATCTTGGCCACCAGGGTCAGAAGATTCTCGACCATCTGCGCGAAGGCGCCGCCGAGGGAGCCGTCGTGGGTGCCTGTCTTGAGCACGGTGGCGGCCAGGTTACTGTTGGCGATGGCGTCCGCCTTGGCCGCCAGGTTGCGCAGCTTGTCGGTCATCTGGGCGAAGGCATCGCCGAGCTCACCCGGAAAACGCTTGTCGAGCACGGTGCTGTCGAGGTGATCGTCGGCGATGGCGCGGGCCTGCTCCGCGAGGTCGGAGAGGTTCTCGACCGTGTTGTTGACCGACTTGCCCAGGCTGGCGAGCAACTCATCGGTGCCACCGATCACGGTGTCGCTGACGCGCGTCGAGAGGTTGCCGGCCCGCACATCGGCCAGCACCTGGAAACACTCCGAGACACCCATCGACAGGTCCATGGTGGCCGTGTGGTACTCCTCGACCCGCACGTGCTGGCTCTGGATCTCCTCGACAGCCGCGTTGAGCGCCCTACCGAGACTGGCGACGAGGTCGTCGGAGTTGTTGGAGACTTCATCGCTCACCCGACTGTCGAGGTTGCCGCCCTTGACGTCGGTCAAAACTTGAAGGCACTCCGAGACCCCCATGCCGAGGTCCAGGGTCGTTTGGTGGTAGTCCTCGATGCGGACCATATCCTCGGCGTGCTCGCGCTCGTGCTGGCGCTGCTCCGTGACGTCGCGCAGGATCTCGATGCCACCCTCGAACGCACCGTCCGCGCCGTAGAGCGGGGCGACGGTGATCTCCGCTTCGAGCACCTCGCCATTCGGGTGGGTCAAGCGACAATCCTTGCTGTGGAGGATCTCCCCCTCGTCCATGGCAGTCTCGAGAATGCAACCATCAGCGCATTCGCTGGCGTTGAACACTCGGTTGCAGGGCTGACCCATCGCCTCCGCAACGGTGAGGCCAACCATTTCGGCGGCGAGGTCGTTGATGTAGGTGATCCGCATGCGGTCGTCGACCGCGAACAACGGCACGGGCACGGCGTCGAGCAACAGCGCCTTCATCGCCGTGGACGAGGAGGCCTTCGGCCGGCGCTTCGCCACCTTGGTCTTGCGGCCGCGAGCGCTGCTCTTCTTTTTGGCTGCGGTGGCCGTCCGAGCGGATCCTCGGGCCTTGGCGGGAGAGGTCTTGGCGGCTGCGCCGCCGCGTCGCTTGGTCGTTGTGGGGCTCATGTCCGAAATACCTACTCTAGTGTCTACGGCCCAAAGGCGTGGCGCCGGATTGTAACGCGCCGCCCCTGGGAGGCCAAGGCACAAAGGGCATCTCAGCCGTCTCGGCCGTGGAAGGATGAGCCGGCTTGTGTTAACCCAATCGGAGAGCCTGACGATTCAAGCAGAAAAATGTGAGTAGGCCATGAGCCACATCGTGATCATCGACGACAGCCGGGTGGCCCTACGCCTGGCAAAAAATGCCCTGGAGGCCGTGGGCCACTCGGTGCAGACCATGGAGGACCCGGGCGAGTTCGACCCCAAGGCGGGCGTCCCGGCCGACCTGCTATTGGTCGACATCAACATGCCACAGTTCTACGGCGACGACGTGGTGAGCTTCATCCGGGCCGAATGGTCCCTAACCACGCCGATTCTCCTGTTCTCGAACGTGCCCGAGGACGAGCTCAAGGAGCGGGCTGAGAATTGCGGCGCCGACGGCTATATCTCGAAGAACTGGGGCCTCGACGTGCTGGTCACCAAGGTCAACGATACCCTCGGCGCCTAGGGTTAAATGGGACCGCGCTTGCCCGCTTGGGGCCGTTGCAGTAAGTTGCAGCTCAGACTCGCGTTGCTCCCTGGGCGAGCCGCGCACCAACGCCGTCTCTGTCTCGCAGGAAGTATTTAGGAGGGACAATCGTGGCGACCATCAAATTGGACACCCTGGGTATGAAATGCCCGCAACCGGTTCTCAAGGTTGCGGCCAAAATCCCGGAGCTCAACGCTGGGGACATTCTCGAGGTCCACGGCGACTGTTCCACCTTCGAGGATGACATGCGCAAGTGGTGCGACCGCATGAAGCGGACCCTGCTGGCGGTCAATGTCAACGGCACCGCCAAGATCATCCAGATTCAGTTCTGAGCGGCGCGCCCCGGCCACCCCCACGCGTGGGGAGGCCGCCGGTCTTCTCGAGAATCTGCTCGGCGCAGGGACCCACCGCGGCGGCGACCGCCGGGGAGAGCTCTTCCGACACGGTGTAGGGATCGAGCACCGCGATCGCCCAGATCGTAATTGCCTCTGGAACCGGTTCACCGAGCCGGGCCAGTAGCTCGAGGGCCGTCGGGAGATCCACCTCGTGGCTGCTGGCGAGGGTCAAGCTGTGCGGGAGCTCGTCGGCGCTGAAGCAGAGGATCTCACCGGGCCGGTGATCACGGCTCAGGATGGCGTCCACGATGTGCGCTTCGCGAAAGCCGGTGATCAGATCGACCAAATCCAATCCACCCCGAACGCTCTCCCGCACATCGATGCGCGCCGGGTCCACGCGGGCCGCGACCTCACGGGCGACACAGAGCCCCACCGCATCGTCGCTCAGGATCGGGTTGCCGAGACCGACCACGACCACGCCAGCGCCAGCGCCCCGACTCGTGGCCAGCCCATCCGCCACCGACACCGGACTACCTAGACAGGGTCTTCACCAGCTCGCGCTGGGCGTCATAGATCGACACCTGCAAGGGCATCTGCCCCGGCAGGGTGTGGGTCGCGCAGCCGAGGCAGGGGTCGTAGGCACGGAAGGCCATCTCCACCATGTTGAGCAGCGCCTCGGTGACTTCCTTGCCCGGTTCGATCACCCCCTGGGCCGCCTTCTTGATCGACATGCAGATGGCGGCGTGGTTGTTGGTGGTGCCGACGATCAGGTTGGCGCGCTCGATGATGCCGTTTTCGTCGGTGACGTAATGGTGGGTGAGGGTACCGCGCGGCGCCTCAACGATGCCGATCCCCTCACGCGGGGTGCCGGTCGGGACCACCCGGTAGTCTGATGCGGTGATCTCCGGATCCTCGGCCAGCTCGAGTAGTCGCTCCGCCGCGTAGACGATCTCCACCACCCGCGCCCAATGGGTGGCGAGGGTAGAGTGAACCGGCTTGCCACCGAGGGTCTCGAACAGACGCTCGTACTCCGCCTGGGCCAGCGGCGTGGCCATGCCGTCGGCGGCGTTGAGCCGGGAGAGCGGCGTCGCCCGGTAGACGCCGGATGCCTGACCCTCCGTGAAGCCCTGCCAGCCGAACGCCTTGAGGTAGGGGAACTTG
>JAUUZB010000457.1 GCA_030590185.1 Deltaproteobacteria bacterium | reverse complement strand
TTGGCGATGTAGCCGCAATGATGGAGCACCGCGTAGAGGGCGGGGGCGGCGTGGCCCTTGCTCAGCACCAGGCGGTCGCGGCGGGGCCAGTCCGGCTGCACCGGGTGATGGCGCATCTCGCCGAGGTAGAGGCAGGTGAGGATCTCAGTGCAGGAGAGGGAGCCGCCGGTGTGGCCGGAGCCGGCCCGGTGGATCATCTCGAGGATGGAGATCCGGATCGTGCGGCAGGCGGCGCGCAGGGCGTCGGTGTCCTGCACTTTTTGGCGCTTGTCGGCCTTCCAGTCCCTCATGGTGCGAGGCGCTATAATCGATTCGCTGGCGATGGGCGAGGAATTAGGTGCGGGGAGAGGCCCCGAGTCCTCACGGGGACCGCTCGAACAGGTAGACCGACCCGGCCAGCTTCACGTCGTCAACGGTACTGTTGGCGGAGGGCACCGCGAGGACTCGCCCGGAGCTCGAGGCGCGCCAACCGGCGTTCGTCTTCTCCAGCGACTGCTCCAACTGCCAGGCGTCGGTTTGCACCCGCCGGTAGACAAAGGTGCCCACGGTGGAGCTCGAGTGAATGATCGTGTTGGCATCCGGCATGGTGAGCGAGGCAAAGTGCATCGGCCGCGCGCCCGGCGGAGCCACGAGCTTCACCGCTGGCTGCCAGCGGCCCTGCTCGTCCCGGCGGAACACGTAGACAAACCCCCGCCCGTGGCCCGAGGTGGCAGCGGCAACATCCTCGAACACCGCCACGGTCGTGCCCATGAAGTGGTTCTCTTCGCCATCGCCAGCGGTCACGATCTGCTCGAAGTGCCACCGGGTGTTTTGCAGCCGATAGATGAGCAGCCCGCCCTGCCGGTGGGCTCGTTCGGTGTGGTGGATGGCGCCGACGACCAGGGTGTTTCCGTGGCGAGCGACGCCACCACCGAGGCTCGCCGGGTCAATCTCCGGGGCCGTGAGATCTTGGGTCACGGCCCATTTGCCGCGCTTTTGCGCCCAGACCCGCGGCATCCCGCCACGAGCGCTCAGGACGATCACGTCATCCGTGGCTGCGATGCCGTCGATGCCGCCGCCCATCGCGAGTTTGGCCGGGCGCGCCTTGGCGCTCAACCCGTAGGCCCACGCGGTGCCATCGTCGCAGCTAACGACCAGGGTTTGCTTGGCGAGAGCCAGGATCCTTCCGAAGCCCCTTGCTCCCGGCGGGGCGGTCAACGCGTACAGCTCATTCCACACCCCCTGCTGAGCCCGCCGGTAGAGGTGCACTCTGCCGAGGTTTTGGCCCGAGGTAACGGCGAGATGGTCACCCTGGGTGGCGACGGTTCGGCCGAACAGGTCGTAGTAGCTCGGCGGCGACGGCAGCAGGATGAAAGGCTCGCCGAATGGGCCCCGAGCCGTGGGGGGAGCGTCCGTGGAGTCGCGAGGGGAGTCGCGAGGCGGGGCGCCGTGAGCGGCCTGAGCGAAATGGACGGCGAGCAGCAGCGTGGCCGTTCGGAACGGAATCCTCCTCACGACATCCGAATACCACGTGCCGACGGCCAATGCTCCGTCGGCCGCTCGAAGCTCCCCCCCGGCCCGTTCGTAGGCGATATCGGCCGGGTTGGTTTGCACATCGGATCGTGCGGCGATTACTTCAGCGCTTCAGTCTTCGCCGCAAAGCTCCGCTCAAAGTGCAGCGCCGCCGACGCTTCCTCGGGCAGCAGCGGCGTTTCGTCCACCACCAACGCCGCCACCTCCTCACCAACACCGATGCCGAGCATGAACCCCTGTCCGCACATGCCAACCGCCAAGGTGAGGCCTTCGATCTGCGGCACGTTCGAGACGATCGGCACCCCGTCCGGGGTCATGGGATAACAGCCCCGCCACACCCGGCGGACCAGCAGGTGGCGGAGGCGCGGCACCAGGCTGATCATGCGACCGGCGAGGGTGGGCAGGAACTCCGAGCGGCTCTCCCGGTTGGTGCCCAGGAACAGCTCCTTGGGCGTGTAGCAGAAGATGATCTGCCCCTCGTGGTTTTGGCCGAAATAGAAGTTGGCGGTCTTGCCCTCGGCGCCGGGCCGTAGGTCGACCACCAGCGGCGCCAGGAAGTGCTCCACCGGTGCGCTGATCCCGGCCTCGTGCGTGTCTGGCGCGACCGGGATGACGATGCCGAGCAGGTCGCCGTCGTTAGCCGCGTCCGCTCCGGTGGCGACCACGACCCGCGGCGCGTAGTAGGTGCCCTTGTCGGTCTTGACCCCGCGCATGGCGCCGGCGTCGATCAAGTAGCCGGTGACGCGCTCGTTCACCTTGAGCTCGGCGCCGCGACGCTCCGCCTGGCGCATCAACGCCACCGGCAGCAAGAGGGGCGAGACCTGACCGTCGTTGGGGGAATAGGTGCCGCCGCGCAGACCCTCGCGGTTGATCCCCGGGACCAGCTCGGCCACCGCGTCGGCGTCGACCCAATCGTTGTCTAGGCCGAAGCGTCGTTGGATCGGGAACAGGCCCGTGAGGGTCTCTTCGATGCCGGCCGAGTAGGCGGGGAAGCAGTAGCCCCCCGGTTTCCAGCCGATGTCGTCGCCGAATTTTTCCTGCCAGGTGGTGACCGCCGCGAGGCTGCGGGTGCACAGGAGGATCTTTGCCGGATCGGAGTGGGTGGCGCGCATGCCGCCGATGGCCGCCTTGTTGTCTCCCTGCCCAACGGCCGGGCGGCGATCGATCACCAGGACCTTCAGGCCGCGCTCGGCGAGGGAGAAGGCCGCGGGTACGCCGACGGACCCGGCGCCGACCACGATGGCGTCATAGGTGGCGTTAGTCATCCGACTCCTCGCCGCGGATGAAGGTGTCGAGGGGCGCCTCGGCGACCAGGGGACGAGTGGTCCCCGGGGGTGACCTCACCGACGACTCCTCGCCGCGGATGAAGGTGTCGAGGGGCGCCTCGGCGACCAGGGGGCGGCTGGTCCCGGGGGTGACCTCCCCGAGGTCGACGCCCTCCTCGCGGAAGATGCGGCGCACCAACTCCGTGCAGGTCTTGCCGCCGCAGCCACCCATGCTGCTGCGGGCGAGCGCCTTCAATTGGTTCAGGTCGCGAACGCCGCGGCGGATCTCGGCGACGATGGCGCTCTTGGGTACGCGCTCGCAGCGGCAGACGATCGGGTCGTCCTCGTCGGAGCCGAGGATGGTGGCGGCGGTGGCGGTGGGTTGCCGGATGGTGAAGCCGGCCACCGTGAGCTTGTCGGACTTTGGAACCTCGACCAGAATGAGGTGGCGGCGGTCCTGCTCCGGGCGTTGCCGGATCGCGATCACCCGGCCGGTGCCAACCGCCTCGCCGGTCATGTCGACCGTGTGGACCTCGGCGCCGATCGGCACCCGGTCGAGGCTGAGCTCGAAGGGCAGCATCAGGAGGGCGCGGTCGCCGTGGCGATCGTAGTCGTTGTAGACCAGGTTGATCGCCAGGCCTGGGCAGACCGACACGCATTCACCGCAGCCGAGGCAGGCGCCATGATAAATCGGCAGCGCCATGATCGATTCGCCCACGGTGATCAGGCCCTCGGGGCAGGCCGCCTCGCACGGGTTGCAGGGGATCTCCTGCACGCAGCGCAGCACCGGGAATACGTCGAGGGGGTGATCCTCGAGCTCGAGGTCGGCGGTTGGTCCGGGCCGGCTGCGCAGGATCTCGGCGATCCCCTGCCAGCTCTCTGGGATGGTGACCGGCACCCCGAGGTCGTTGGCGATCTCCCGTCCGATGATGCGGCCCGAGAAGATGGCGGCGGAGGCCTCGGCGATCTCGGCGGTGTCGCCCGCGGTGTAGGTTTTGAGGCCGATGTCGCGCGACTTGACCAGCAGCTCATCGCAGGGGTCGAGACCGACCGCGATCAACAGGGTGTCGACCTCGTAGGTGCGCTCGGTGCCCAACCTGGGTTGGAAGCGCCCGTCGATCTCCGCGATGGTGACCGAGCCGAGACGTTCGCCGCTGGCGTCCGGGTCGGCGCGCAGCACGGTGTGGCTGGTCCAAATTGGGACACCGAGACGGGCGAGCTTGTCGGCGTGGACCTTGTAACCGCCCACCTGCGGGAGCGCCTCGACCAGGCCGACCACGTCGATGTCGGCTTGCAGGGCGTGGTAGGCGCCGATCAGGCCGACGTTGCCGCCGCCGAGCACAAACAGCTTCTCCGACGCCCGCACCAGATCGCGGTTGACCAGGGTTTGGAAGGCGCCGGCGCCGTAGACTCCGGGCAGGTCGCAACCCGGGAAGGAGAGGCTCTTCTCCCGCGCCCCGAGGGTGACCAGCAGCACCTCCGGTTCCACCAGTCGGCAGCCGCTTGGGGTGATCACCCCGACCTTGTCGTCGGTGAACACCCCGACGGCGGTGCTCTCGAGCCAAACTTCAATCGTCGGGAGCTGGGCCACCTCGTCGGCGAGGATGGTGGCGATGTCGATGCCGCGGGTGCCAGCCCAGCACTCGGCCACCGAGCCGAAGAATTGGTGGGTCTGGAGGGTCAGCTTGCCGCCGAGCTCCGGTTTGTCGTCGACGATCAGGCACTCGATGCCGAGCTTACCGAGCTCGACCGCAGCGCAAAGGCCGGCTGGTCCGCCGCCGAGGATCAACACTCGCACCTTCCGCTCCCCCGGGCGTTCGATCGGTACCCCATCGTCATCGGCCGGTAGGGCTGGCAGGCCCTCGGCGCTCTCGACCCGCATCCCCTCGCGTACTGCGGTCATGCAGGACTTGAGCGGGCTGCCGTCGATCAGCACCGTGCACTGGGAGCACTGACCGTTGACGCAGAAGATGCCCTGGGCGCCACCGTCGCGGGGGTGGTGGCCGAGGACCTGGATGCCGGAGGCGTAGAGGGCCGAGCTGACCATCTCCCCCG
>JAUUZB010000437.1 GCA_030590185.1 Deltaproteobacteria bacterium | reverse complement strand
GTCGATCCCCCGTTTGAGCAGGTTCTCCGGCGTGACCAGCTTGTCGCCGAGCAGCTTCTTGAACTCACCGACCAGGACACGCTCGATCGCCTGGGCGACATCGGCGGTCGAGCCCAGGGAGGAGAGCGGCATCATCGCCACCACCCGATAGGCCGAGACCAGCTCGAGCTTCTTCGCAGCCATGACGGGGCCCGCTCCGCCCGGCGCGGCCTTCAGCTCCTCCTGGGCGGGAGCCACCACCATGGCAAGATAAAGGGCGAGGGTAACAGTCATGCGGTCCGTCCAGGCTGCTCGCCTGCAACTATAGCCGACTCAACGAGCCGGTGCGAATGGACGTCATCGACTCACAGGGCCGCCAGCTCCCGCTGGTGCGCCTCGATCAAGCCGTCGAGCTTGGACTGGGCACGGGATTGGACCGCGCTGAGCACCTCACCGGACGCCGGGGTTTCGATCACCTCGTAGTAGCACTTGAGCTTTGGCTCGGTGCCCGAGGGGCGCACGATGACCCGCGAGCCGTCGACGAGGAGGAAGACCAACACGTCGCTCTTGGGCAGGTCGATGGCTTCCGTGCGCCCACTGGCCGTGAGGGTTCGCACGCTGGTCGCTAGGTCGGCGACCGACTCCACGGCGCGACCGGCGATGGTCGCGGGTAGATCGCCGCGCAGCTTCTCCCCCATGGTTGGCCCCCCCGGGGAGAGGGCGAGGTTTTTTTGCGCGGTGAGGTAGAGGCCGTGCATCCGGTACAGCTCCTCGAGCAGGTCGAGGACGGTGGCGCCGTGGGCCTTGAGATCCGCGGCCATCTCGGCAAAGAGGACGAGGGCCGAGATGCCATCCTTGTCGCGCACCAGAGTGCCGACCGTGTAGCCGAGGGCTTCTTCGTAGCCAAAGGCGAAGGGCACGTCCGGGTGGGCCTTCTCCGCGTCGAGGGCGGTGTTGGCGATCCACTTGAAGCCGGTCAAGGTCTCGAAATAGAGGCAGCCCTGGGCGCGCGCCATGGCGCCGAGCATCCGCGAGGAGACCACGGTGGTTGCCACCGCCACCCGTTGCGGGCCCAGCATGGCATCGGCACCGAGCAGGATGCCGATCTGATTACCGGAGAGCATCTGGTAGTCACCGTGGGCGCGGCGTACCGAGACCGCCAGGCGATCGGCGTCCGGATCGTTGGCGATGGCGAGGTCGGCGTCCATGTCGCGGGCCAGAGCGAGCACCGCGTCCATGGCCCCCGGTTCCTCCGGGTTGGGAAACTCGACCGTGGGAAAGTCCCCGTCCGGTTCGCGCTGGGAGGCCACGGTGCGCACGCTGGTGAAGCCGGCCTCGGCGAGCGCCCGCTCTGCCATCGGCGCCCCCACGCCGTGCATCGGTGTATAGGCGATGCCGAGCTCGGCGCGGGCAGGGCTGACGACGCGATGCGACAGGCCGCGCACGCCGGCCAGGTACTTGGCGTTCATCGCCTCACCGAGCCGGGTGACCTGGTCGTCCCGGATCTCGGTGAAGGGAACCGGCAGACGCGCGGCCTCGCCAATGGCCGCGGCGATACCGCTGTCGTGGGGGGGGATGATCTGCGCGCCGTTGTCCCAGTAGACCTTGTAGCCGTTGTACTGGGGAGGGTTGTGGCTGGCGGTGACCATCACCCCGGCGGCGGCGCCGAGCTCCTTGACCGCAAAGGCGCACACCGGCGTGGGCATCACCTCGTCGCCCAAATAAACCTTGTACCCGAGGGTGACCAGCACCCCGGCCGCGTCCCGAGCAAAGACCCGCGAGCCGTGGCGGCCGTCAAAGCCGATCACCACGCCCCGTGACTCGGCGCCGCGCACCTGGGTGCGCAGGTAGGTCCCGAGGCCCGCCGTGGTCTCCCGCACGACCAAGCGGTTCATGCGGTTCGGCCCGGCGCCGATCACACCGCGCAGGCCCGCGGTGCCAAAGGCCAGGCGCTTGGCAAAGCGCTCCTCGAGCTCAGCCTGCTTGCCGGCGGCGACCAGCTGTTCGAGCTCCGCCCGGGTGTCCGGATCCGGATCCCGCGCCATCCACTTTTCGACCTCGCGTTCCATGCTGCTCTCCATGGCTGCCCGGCCTTCGGGCTGGGTGCCTCTTATCCTGAGGTGCACAAAGGTCGCAACGCACCCGGCCCGGTTGCCGATAACCGCACCTGGGAATGTGCCACATCTGCTTACACGTGCGCTATCCCGTTGACAATCGCGTACATCAGCCCACACACTCGGGCGCCCAGTTGGACCAAGAATCGGAGTACCTCCCATGATGCGAACCTACCTGCCGTGCGGGCTCGCCCTCATCGTCATGGCCGTGGCCACGACCGCGGGCGCGACCACCGTGCGCCGCGCCCCGGTGGCGGAGCTCGCCGCGACCTCGGACGTCATCCTCCACGGTATGGTCCGCTTCGTCGACGACCATCTGGCGACCTCGCGTAGCGGGCCGTTCCTGACCGCGGTCGAGATCGAGATCATCGAGGTGATCAAAGGACTCGATCCGAAAACCGAAACCCTGCGACTGCTCCTGCCCGGTGGCCGGGCCTTTGGCCGCACGGCGCGGGTGCCTGGCATGCCGCAACTCCAACCCGGGGAGGAGGTCGTGTTGCTGCTCGAGCGAACCGAGCTCTCGTACATCTTCACCGGGCTCGGCCAGGGGGTCTTCCGGGTCGAGGGCACCACGGGCGCGACCCCGCGGGTGTTTCGTGACCTGAGCGGCATGAACCTGGTGGGCCCAACCACCCACGGCCTCGCCTTTGAGCCGACCCTCGCGGGGCTGCTCGGCTTCCTGCGCGAAACCGCGAGCCAGGGAGGTGACCAATGAGCGCCCTGCGTATTCTAATGATGGTCGTTCTCGCCGCCGCGGTCCCAACCTCGGCCCGGGCGTTCTCGGTCGACGAGGAGGGCGGCAACTGGCTGAGCTGGCCCGATGACGACGTCAGCTACGAGCTCTACGTGAGTGGCTCCGACAACATCACCGATGTCTCGGACCTGTTAGCGGTGCGTAACGGCGTGGCCTCCTGGAACAACGTCAACTGCGCGACCATCAATCTCAGCGAGTCCGGTACCACCATTTACACCGAAACAGCGCTCTCCACCTTCAGCGCCGACGGCACAAACCGGCTGACCTGGATCGAGGATAGTAGCTGGGGATGGGGCTCCCTCACCCTCGGCGTCACCATGCCGTTTTTCTCCCTGGACGGCGACATCAGTGAGGCGGACATCGCCTTTAATGGTTGGGACTACACCTGGCAGACCGACGGCAGCGGCGGTTGGGACACCATCGACGTCGAGAGCGTGGCGGTCCACGAGCTCGGTCACCTGATCGGCCTGCAACACGTGCTCAACGGCGAGGGCTCCACCCCGCCGCCGACCATGGCCCCGAGCATTCTACCGGACAACGAGGCGCGCAGCCTCTCCATGGATGACCAACTCGGCGCCTGCTTTCTCTACCCGGCCGGCGCCTATACCTGCGTGGTCGACTGTGATTGCCCCGCGGTCCTCGACGACGCTGGCGGTCAAGAGTTTATCGCGGGCCGCCTGGTGTGCGAGGGCAGCACCTGCGGCGGGTTCAACACCGGGGGCAGCGATCTTCCCCTCGGCTCGCTGTGCACCGGCGACAACTGCGCCGCCGGCCTCTTCTGCCAGGCGGTGCCCCCCTACGGTTCCTACTGCTCGAAGACCTGCGACAGCGACCTCGATTGCGGGATCGGGTTCGATTGTTGGCCGTACGAGGGAGGCACCGGCGGCGCCTGCCTGCCCTCGGACCTCGGCAGCGGCACCACCGGCGGCGAGGAATGCATCGCGGTCTCGGGCGGCACCACCGAAGCGACCGGCGGGACGGGGGGAACGGGGGGCACCGGAGGAACCGGTGGCACCGGCGGAACCGGCGGAACCGGCGGCGTTCCGGCCTGCGAGTGTGACCTCACCAGCGCCTGCGATGGTGCCTGCGAATGTGATCCCTCCTGCCCGTGCGTTTGCGATCTCACCTTCAACTGCGACGGTGGCTGCACCTGCGACCCGGAATGCGTCGGGAGCACCGGCGGAACCAGCGGTACCGGCAGCACCGGCGGAACCACGAACGACTGCGAATGCGACACCACCTGGGGCTGCGATCCGGACGCGAACGGCGACCCGTGCAGCTGTGATCAAGAGTGCTCCGGCGGATGCGCGGCGGCCTTGCCACCCACCCACAACACGGCGCTCGCCCTGATGGCGGTGTTGGCGTTGTTGGTGGTGCAGATCGCCCGGGGCGGACGAAGACGCTAGGCCTGGTTCGAGTCCACCACCGCCCGCCGGACCCGGGCGATGATCTCCTCATAGCCCGTACCCTTTTCCACAAAGGGTAGGTACTGGAGGTCCTCAGGCAGGATGCTCGGCAGGGTCGCCGAGTGAAACAGGATCGGGATGTCGCGGGTCTCCGGGTTGGCCAGCAGCTGGCGCGCCACGGTGATGCCGCTCACCGAGGGCATCATGATGTCGAGGATCACCACCGCCGGCTTGAGGCGAAGCAGCGTCTCCTCGGTGTGGATCGGCTCGTCGATGCCGATGAAGCTGTAGCTCTCCCGCGCGAAGAAGCGTCCCATCAGGCGCAGGATCGCCGCTTCGTCATCGACCATAACCACCCGCTCCTGCTCGGTGAACAGGGAGCAATACCGCTCGATGGCGCTGCGCGCTTCGGGCTGCGGTTCGAGAAAGGCGAGCCCCATGCCCTGGCGGGGAAGATCCCCGGCGCGGGCCACCCGACAGCGCACCTCCACCGGATGTTGAGTCAGGTGCGTACGCAGGCTCAAGCAGGCCTCGGTGCCCGGCTCATCCGGTGTTTCGGTGGCGACAAAGGCGCCGGTGGCGCTGACGTCAAAAATTTGGGCCCTGAGCTCGAGCCGGTCGCTCGCGTACTGCGCACCCATGTGGGCGGGGAAACGCGGGGCCCGGGCTGCTGAGCCGGATCCGTGGGTACCTAGCATCATATTACTACTATCTCTATTTGTAG
>JAUUZB010000946.1 GCA_030590185.1 Deltaproteobacteria bacterium | reverse complement strand
GCTTCGGCTCGGCGAGCGCCACGGCGCGCATCTTCCGACACATCAACCGGCCGATCGACTTCGTGCCGATCGGTGAGAGCTACGTTCGCCTCGCCAATGGCCGGGTGGTCGACTTCCCCACCGGCCCCAAGGGCCTGTTGACCACCAGCTTGATGTCCAAACGCGAGCGCCTCCAGGCCCTGTCGATCATGGCTCGCCTGCGGGCCTTCAGCCTCGCTGGGCGTGTGGACCGCTTCGTGGATCGCCTCGCCGGCGACGGCAGCGACGCCGAGCGGGGTCCGCTGCAACGACTCGGCGCCGGCCTCGGCGCGGTCACCAAGCTGGTGGCCAACCTCGATCTCCCCCAGGGACTCGACAGCCTCGACGCCGAGGCCATGCTCGACACCAGCGTCGCCGATTGGATGGGCGCCCTCGGCATCCGCGGTGGCCTGCGCGAGTATTTCCACCTGGTGAGCACCTCCATGCAGGTCTGCCCCGACCTCTCCCGCTCCAGCGCCGGCGAGATGTTGTTCAACATCCGCGCGGTGCTCGACGAGGGGATCTCCGTGACCTACCCCCGGCGCGGCTGGCGGTACATTCTCGACACCCTCCAAGAGGTGATCAGCGATCACGGCGGCGCTGTTCGCACCGGCACCCCAGTCGAACGCGTCATCATCGAGGAGGGTGGAGATCTCAACGCCGCGGCCCGCGGCGTAGAGCTCGAGGGCGGCGAGCGGATCGTTGCACCGACCGTGGTGGTCAGCCTGCCGAGCCAGCAACTCTTCGAGGTCATCCCCGAGACGGAGGTGCCGTCTCACTTCGCCGACATCTGCAAGGCGCAGCAACCAACCTGCGGCGTGGTGCTCGACTACGGCCTGTCGCGACCCATCTGCGAGGACAGCGGCCTCTGGTACCTGGCGGATCCGACCTCCTTTGGAATGTTTACCTCGAACCTCTGCGCCGACGTCGCGCCGCCGGGCAAACAGCTGCTGACCTGGCTGCAGCCGACCGATCCCGACGACCTCACCGACGGGACACGCGCCAAACGGGTGGAGGAGCGACTCGAGGCGGCGCTGTTCGAGACCTTCCCGGCCCTCGAGGGTGCCATCGAATGGCGGCGGGCCATGCACTTGCGGATGGTCGACGGGGTCGAGGTCAACACCAACCAACACCGCCGGCGCCGGCCCCGCTATCGGGTGCCCGGGGTCAACGGCCTGTTCCTGGTGGGCGACAGCCTCGCCGGGGCGGGGGCGGGCGGAGACGTGGGGCACGAAGCGGTGCTCGGTTGCTACAAAGAAATGACCGATCGGTCGGTGTGAGGCCGGCCTCTGGAGATTCCCATGGCGAGACTCAAAGGTAAGACCGTACTGATCACCGGCGCGGCACGCGGCATCGGACTATGCATCGCCCGTGAGTTCGCGCGCGCCGGCAGCGTGTTGGTGCTCACCGACATCGACGGTGACGAGCTCAAGGCAGTGGCCAAGGAGCTCAAGGGCACCGGGGCCACGGTCCACACCTACGTCTACGACATCTCCAAGCAAAAGGAAGTCGAGGAGATGGCGGCGTCCGTTACCAAGAAGCTCGGTGGCGTCGACGTGCTGATCAACAACGCCGGCGTCGGGTACTACGGCGAGCTGGCGGAGACCCCGATCCGGGTGTGGCGCAAGCTGGTCAACGTCAATCTAATGGGCCCGCTCTACCACGTCTACGCGTTCCTGCCGCAGATGAAGGAGCAGCGCCGCGGTCACATCGTCAACGTCTCCTCCGGTCAGGCATTCTTCCGCCTGCCCACCTGGGGCGCCTACGCCTCGGTCAAGCTCGCCCTGGGCGGCTTCTCCGAGATCCTCCACTTTGAGCTGCGCAAGTACAAGATCAGGGTCACCACCGTCTACCCGTTCATGGTCGACACCGGCTTCTACGACGGCGTCGAAGGGGACACCTTCGTCGGCAAGCTGTCGATGAAGCTGGTGCCCTACTACTCGATGAGCCCCGAGCGCGTCGGGCGGATCATCTTCAAGGCGGTCAAGAGGAACGTCAAGGTCGAGATGGTCAGCCTGATCAATGATCTCGGCTTCTACGCCCAGTTCTTTCCCCTGGCGCCGGACATCATCGCCATGACCGCCAACTTCTTTTTGGCCGGCGGCGCCAAGCAGGACCACTAGGATGGGTCTCATCGACAAGCTCAAGTCCGGTCGGGTCGGCTTCACCATGGAAGAGATCATGGATGGCAGCCACCAGTTCGAGCACGGCTGTGGGCCCACCGGCCGGCTGCCGATGGAGTTCACCGTCACCTGGGGCACTAAGCGGCTCGGCAAATACCTCGACCCCTTGGGCGAGGGCTTCATGCGCTCGGACCTCGAGGGCACGATCACGGTGGGCGGCCTGTGCACCGAGGCGCCCTGCGCCGGCACCCTGGCGCTGAAGTACGTCAGCGAAAACGCCATCACCTACACCATCGATTTTCGGGCGGGGGAGCGCGACTACACCTACGTCGGCAGCAAGGTGAACATCTGGCCCTGGAACCTGCCGGTCTCCCACACCACCTGCTTTGGCACCATCAAGGAGTCGGACAGCGGCAAGCTCATCTCCACCTCGGTGTTGTTCTTCCGCCTCTGGCGCGCGCCGAGTTTCGTGAGCACCTTGCGGTTGGTGTGAAGCTCACCTTCGTATTGTCCCCGAAGACCCTGCCGTCGCCACGGCGAGTCGGTCGGGTAGTGTTGATCGACCTGGCCTTTGCGAGCGGGGCGGCATTTCTGTCCAAGACCGAGCCGTTTATCGCTGGCGTCGGTGATCGCCTGGCCGCCTGGATCGATCATCACCCGCACCCGGGCTGGCCTACCTATCTCGATGACCCGCGCTTTTTGCTGGTCGACAAGCAGACCGCCCCAGCCTGCCCGGAGTTGATCGACGAGGCGCTGGTGGCCCGCATCGGTGAGGTGGACGACATCCTCGCCCACGGTGATTTCGATGGCTGCCTAGCGGCGGCCAAGTTCCGGCGTGGCGGCAACGAGCCCTACCCCGGCGCCGACGCCGACGCCCGCGCCATCGATGCACCGGGTCGCGGCTTCGTCTGCTCCGAGACGGGCCTTCGCCTGGGTCACGCCCTCGATCGGGCCAAGAGCTGGCGCCAACCCGGCTCCTACAT